>SKGU01000194.1 GCA_007117255.1 Natronohydrobacter sp.
CGTAAGATCGGTTTCAAACAGATCGCCTGACATTGTACGAGTTTCAAACAGAACGCCCGGTCATGTGACCGGGCGTTCTTGTTAATTGGCCTGTTCCTGTCGCGCGCGCATTTCAGCTTCAATCTCGCGCCAGCGCGCAACAGCGCGGTTGTGATCGGCCAGATTGGTCGTGAAGGTGTGCCCACCAGTGCCATCCGCAACGAAGTAAATATATGGCGTATCATCCGGGTCCAGCGCGGCGGCGATCGCTGCACGGCCAGGGTTGGCAATAGGCGTAGGAGGAAGTCCATCAATGCGGTAAGTGTTGTACGGTGTCACCGCATCGAGTTCAGAGCGCCGCAGACCACGGCCCAGGGTGCCCTGCCCCAGCGTAATGCCATAGATCACGGTCGGGTCAGTTTGCAGCCGCATCGGAATGCGCAGGCGGTTCACAAAGACCGATGCCACCTGACGCCGTTCATCTGCCTGCCCGGTTTCCTTCTCGACGATGGACGCCATGATCAATGCCTCTTCCATATCGGCATAGGGCAGCCCATCCGCGCGGGTTTCCCACAGATCAGCCAGAATGCGGGTCTGGCGGGCCTCCATCTCGGCAAGGATAGTCTGACGGTCTGCCCCGCGCGATACTGCATAGCTGTCAGGCGCAAGCCAGCCTTCGCGTGGAACCTCGCCTGGATCGCCAGACAGGAATTCAGCCAAGCGCAGGCCTTCCCATATCTGCCAGCTTGTTGCACCTTCTGCGACTGTGATGCGGTACTGGATGTCAGCCTGTCCGGCAAAGCGTGCGTAATCTTCGGGAGGCTCTTCATCCGAGGCAAATTGCACCATCGTCTGAAATGTCTGTGTTGCTGGGTCAAGCTCTCGCACCAGCGTGTCAATCCGCGTCACCCCGATCCGGTACTGAATTTCTGATCCACAGGTGGATGCCCCGCCCCGCGTGATCAGATCCATGATCTCATCCATCGAGGCCCGTTCGGGAATCAGGTATGATCCGAAGCGCAATGCGCCCGCACGGTCCGTGTACTGACCGCCAATGCGGAATATCTGCTCAGAGGAGATCGCGCCTTGCTGCGCAAGCGCGCTCGACACACCGCGCAGATTCGACCCCTGCGCCACACGGAAACAGATCGCTTGCTCAAGCGGACCTTCAGCGAAATAGCTTCGTTTTCCCGAAGAAATCACAATGGCCAGCCCGATCAGGCCGACGATCATCAGGGTCAGGATATTCGCGACAAAGTGGCGGATCATGCGGTATCCATCTTCCCAAGGATCAGACTGGCATTCGTGCCACCAAAGCCAAAGCTGTTGGACAGCGCAATCGCGATGTCACGCTTGCGCGCAGCTTTCGGGGCAAGGTCGATCGGGGTATCCACTGCCGGATCATCCAGATTGAGCGTGGGCGGTGCGATCTGGTCGCGCAGGGCCAATACGCAGAAGATCGCTTCCACGGCACCTGCCGCCCCCAGCAAATGCCCGATTGCGGATTTGGTCGAAGACATAGTGGCTTTGCCTGCCGCCGCGCCCAGCAAGCGCTCCACAGCGGCAAGCTCGATCACATCGGCCATGGTCGATGTCCCATGCGCGTTGATATAGTCTATCTGCGATGCATCAATTCCGGCGCGTGCCACGGCTGCTTTCATAGAGCGCAGCGCCCCGTCGCCATCTTCTGCCGGCGCTGTGATGTGATAGGCATCACCTGACATGCCATATCCCAGAACTTCGGCATAAATCTTGGCTCCACGGGCCTTGGCGTGCTCATATTCTTCGAGGACGACAACGCCAGCCCCTTCGCCCATGACAAACCCGTCGCGATCCGTGTCATAGGGCCGCGAGGCCGCTTTGGGATCATCGGCGCGCTTGGTTGACAGCGCCTTGCAGGCATTGAACCCGGCGATTCCGATGGGCGAGATGGGGCTTTCCGCACCTCCTGCGATCATGACATCTGCATCCCCCCACTGGATCAGCCGAGCCGCATCGCCAATGGCATGTGCCCCTGTGGAACATGCCGTCACAACAGCATGGTTCGGGCCTTTGAATCCGTAACGAATGCTGACCTGACCCGATACCAGGTTGATCAATGCTGAAGGAATGAAAAAAGGCGATACCCGGCGCGGGCCGCGCTCTTTCAGAAGGACAGAGGTGTCGGCAATAGCGGATAATCCACCAATGCCGGAGCCGATCATCACCCCCGTGCGCTCGCGGCTGTCGTCATCCGCTGGCATCCAGCCGGAATCCTCGACAGCCTGAACAGCGGCCGCCATGCCGTAAAGGATGAATTCATCAACCTTACGAGCCTCTTTCGGCTCCATCCAGTCATCGGGGTTGAACGTGCCATCCGAGCCGTCACCGCGCGGAACTTCACATGCGTAGGTGGTCGCAAAAGCGCTGGCATCAAAGCGCGTGATGGGTCCTGCGCCGGACTGACCGGCCAGAAGGCGGCTCCAGGTTTCCTCGACGCCACAGCCGAGGGGTGTGACCATTCCCAGACCGGTGATGACGACTCTGCGCATCGCGTCTTTCTCCTGTTTCAGCAACGGTATCCTGCCGCGTCTGATACCGGGATTTTCGCTGCGGGGAAAGAGCGTTGGCCCCGTGCACAGCAGGGTTTCGCTGAAATGTCAGCGCGCAGCAATCCCGGAAGTCACCAGCAATCGCGGAGCAAATGAAAAAACGCCACCCTTTGCAGGTGGCGCTTCAAAGCTCTGCCAGCAAAGGCTGTCTCAGGCAGCTTCGGTGATGAATTTCACTGCATCGCCAAAGGTCTGGATGTTTTCCGCCGCATCGTCGGGGATTTCGATGCCGAATTCTTCCTCGAACGCCATAACCAGTTCGACCGTGTCAAGGCTGTCTGCGCCCAGATCGTCAATGAAGGACGCGCCTTCAGTAATCTTGCCTTCATCAACGCCCAGATGCTCGACGACGATCTTCTTAACACGATCCGCGATATCGCTCATGGTCTTCCCCTCAGGTTTAGCCGCTGCGCGGCATGAATATCTTTCGTCCGTCGCAATTCGCGACGCCACGTTGCGCGCTCCAATAGGGCCATTGCCGCAGCAGGTCAAGTGTTCAGCGCGTGCCCCTGCGGACCAACACCCAAAACGGCTATAGCACAGGCTTGATGGGGCACAAATGGATTCGCGCCGCCTCAGATCATCGCCATGCCGCCATTGATATGCAGGACTGCACCGGTGACATATCCGGCTTCGGCACTGGCCAGATACAGCACACCTGCCGCGATCTCTTCCGGCGTTCCCATGCGGCCTGCAGGGATGCGCGCGGTCAGACTGTCCTGCTGCGCTTCGCTCAGAACCTCGGTCATCGGTGTGGCGATGAAACCGGGCGCGACGCAGTTTACGGTGATCCCGCGCGAGGCGACTTCTTGGGCCAGCGCCTTGGACAGCCCCACCAGACCGGCTTTGGCAGCCACATAATTGGCTTGGCCCGGATTGCCGGTTGCGCCAACAACCGAAGATATGTTCACGATCCGGCCCCAACGCGCTTTCATCATCGGGCGCAAAGAGCCGCGCATCAGCCGCATTGCAGCCGTCAGATTGACATCCAGAACTTGCGACCATTGCTCATCAGACATGCGCATCATCAACGTGTCGCGGGTGATGCCAGCGTTATTGACCAGAATATCAAGTCCGCCCATGGCCTCCATCGCAGCTTTGGGCAAGTGCTCCACCGCGTCGGCGTCAGACAGGTTGCAGGGCAGCACATGGGTGCGCGCGCCCAGTTCCGCGGCCAGCTCCTGCAATGGGGCTTCGCGCGTGCCTGACAGCGCGACGGTCGCGCCTGCGCCATGCAGGGCGCGCGCAATCGCCGCCCCGATCCCGCCTGATGCGCCTGTCACCAATGCCGTTTTTCCTGTCAGATCAAACATGCTACGCCCTTTCCAGCCGATCTACCTAAATTGGTTGGCTCTATATCAAGCGTCGTCAAGCCACGCCATTGCCAAGTTCTCGGCAGGTTTACGATTGTGCCTTGTCACAAAAGCCGGGACCACGGCACAAAGAACATGAACAGGAGAGCTCGATGCCAATGACCCGTGACGAGATGATTGCGCTGTTTCAAATTGGTGTGGCGGCTGCCGATCCGGAAGCAGCCGTGCGCGCCAGTCTGAAGGCCACCCCCCTGCCCGCCCATGACCGGCTTTTCATCGCGGCCTTTGGCAAGGCGGCCTGCGCAATGACACGCGCCGCGCTGTCGGTCTTGCCTGCGCCAGAGCGCGCGCTGGTCGTAACGAACTATGAGAATGCAACCTCGCTGGACGGGGCCAAGGTACTGGCGGCAGGCCATCCGGTGCCCGATGACAACGGGTTGCGGGCGGGTGAAGCCATGATGTCCTTGCTGGCTGACGCAAAAGCAGGTGACCGCGTGCTTGTGTTGGTGTCGGGTGGCGGTTCGGCACTGCTACCTGCACCTGTCGACGGCGTGTCACTGGAACAAAAGGCCGCGGTCAGCCGCCTGCTTCTGGGTGCAGGGCTGGATATTGTCGCCATGAATGCCGTGCGCCAGCATTTGTCGCGCCTGAAAGGCGGCGGGTTGCTGCGCCATGCCGCCCCGGCCCCGGTGACGGCGCTGATCCTGTCTGATGTCATTGGTGACGACCTGCGCGCCATCGCGTCGGGGCCAACTGTCGCGCCGATCCTGCCGCGCACCGAGGTGGTGGAAATGCTCAAGGCGCGCGGCTTGTGGGATGAGTTGCCAGATGCCGCACAAACGGCATTGGGCCACCCAGAGGATGCCGCACAGGCACAAAGTGCAGATAACCGCCTGATCGGCTCGAATCGCAAGTCGCTGGACGCAATGGCTGCTGCAATGCCAGATGCGCGAATCCTGTCGGACGCGCTGACAGGAGATGTCGAACAGGCGGCGCAAATGGTCGTTGCATCAGTGAAGCGCAGAGTGCCGCTGGCGCTGTGTGGCGGCGAAACGACTGTACAGTTGCGCGGCACAGGGCGCGGCGGGCGCAATCAGGAACTGGCCTTGCGCGTTGCGAATGCATTGGACGGCCATGGGGGCTGGCGGTTTCTGTCAGCGGGCACGGACGGCCGTGATGGCCCGACCGACGCGGCGGGCGCTATCGTGGATGGCGAAACCTGTGCACGCATTCGTGCTGCCGGGGGCGATGTGGCGGCGCTGCTGGCCAATAATGACAGCCATGAAGCGCTGCGCTTGTCAGGCGACCTGCTGATCACAGGCGGCACGGGAACGAATGTCGCGGATTTGCAGATTCTGTCGGTCAGCGGGCTGTAGGGTGTGTGCTTGCACGCACCCTTTGTCGCCGGAGCGGTGCGTGCAAGCACACACCCTACGCCCACACCCTCTTGCCGACATGCCAGACTTCGCATAAGCGATCCGTCATGACACAGCATGATTTCTGCCTCATCATCGATTTCGGATCGCAAGTCACCCAACTGATCGCGCGGCGTCTGCGCGAAAGCCGGGTATATTGTGAAATTCATCCCTATCAGAAGGTCGATGAGGCCTTTCTGAAAGCGCGCCAACCAAGGGCGGTGATCCTGTCCGGCGGTCCAGGATCAGTACCCGAAGCAGGAAGCCCACGCGCGCCACAGTACCTGTTCGAGATGGGCATTCCCCTGTTCGGCATCTGCTATGGCCAACAGGTCATGATGGCGCAGCTTGGTGGACAGGTTGAGTCAGGCCATCACGCCGAATTCGGACGCGCCTATGTGGAACCCGTTGCAGGCCATAAGGGTGATGGGATCTTTGCGGGTCTGTTTTCCGCCGGGCGTGAACAGGTCTGGATGAGCCATGGCGACCGCGTGACAGAATTGGCGCCGGGCTTTGAGGTCATCGGCACTTCGCCCAATGCGCCCTTTGCGATGATCGCAGACCATGCGCGCCGCTTTTACGCTGTCCAGTTCCACCCTGAAGTGCACCACACACCACAAGGCGCGCAGATGCTGGGGAACTTCCTGAACCTTGCCGGGTTCAGCGGTGATTGGACGATGGGGGCCTATCGCGAAGAAGCGATCGCGAAAATTTGCGCACAGGTGGGCGATAAGCAGGTGATCTGCGGTCTGTCAGGCGGAGTTGATTCTTCAGTTGCGGCGGTGCTGATCCACGAAGCGATTGGCGACCAGCTGACCTGCGTTTTCGTCGATCATGGTTTGTTGCGCCAGAACGAGGCCGAAGACGTCGTAAAGATGTTCCGCGACACCTACAACATTCCGCTGATTCATGCCGAAGAGTCCGATCTGTTTCTGGGTGAGCTCGAAGGCGTTTCCGATCCGGAAACAAAGCGCAAGATCATCGGCAAACTGTTTATCGATGTGTTCCAGAAATATGCAGGTCAGATCGAAGGCGCGGAGTATCTCGCACAGGGTACACTTTACCCTGATGTCATCGAATCAGTCAGCTTTTCGGGCGGCCCGTCAGTCACGATCAAATCGCATCATAATGTCGGCGGCCTGCCTGAAAAGATGGGGCTGAAGCTGGTCGAGCCGCTACGCGAGCTGTTCAAGGATGAAGTGCGCGCGCTGGGCCGTGAACTGGGCTTGCCCGATCACTTCATTGGTCGCCACCCCTTTCCCGGCCCCGGCCTGGCGATCCGCTGCCCCGGCGAGATCACGCGCGAGAAGCTGGACATCCTGCGCAAGGCCGATGCCGTCTATATCGACCAGATCCGCCGCCACGGGCTGTATGACGAGATCTGGCAGGCATTCGCCGCGATCCTGCCCATGCGCACAGTGGGCGTGATGGGCGACGGGCGGACCTATGATTTCGCGCTGGCGCTGCGGGCGGTCACATCGGTCGATGGGATGACGGCGGATTATTACCCGTTCACCCATGAGTTTCTGGGCGAAACCTCGACTCGCATCATCAATGAAGTGCGCGGCATCAATCGCGTGTTCTATGACTGCACCTCGAAACCGCCGGGAACCATTGAACTTGAATAGTCAGGTCTGCGCGACCTAGCGTCAACATGAGCCGCTGTGGAAACATCTTTTCTGCGCAAAACTGTCATGCTAGGCATAAGCCAAGACGGATGAAATCCGTCGGGTCAATCTGCGTTGAGCAGATGATCACAGAACAAAAACGATCAATGGGAGACTTCAGATGAAAAAGCTTCTTCTCGCCAGCACGGCGCTGGTGTTCTCGGCAGGTGTCGCGCTTGCTGATGAGGTAAAGATGGGCGTGCTGCTGGGCTTTACCGGCCCGATTGAATCCATCACACCACATATGGCAGATGGTGCCGAAATGGCGTTCCGCGAAGTCAGCGAAAGCGGAATGTTTCTAGGCGGGCACACAATCACCTCGGTGCGGGCCGATTCCACCTGCGTGGACTCCTCGGCAGCGCAAGCTGCGGCAGAGCGCATGATCTCCTCTGACGGCGTTGTTGCAATCATGGGCGCAGATTGCTCAGGCGTGACCATGGCCGTGCTGCAGAACGTGGCCATGTCGGCAGGTGTGCCGATGATTTCGCCCTCTGCGACCTCGCCTGCCTTCACCACGACCGAGTCCAATGGCCTGTTCTTCCGCACATCGCCCTCTGATGCGCGTCAGGGCGCGATTCTCGCAGGGATCGTGATGGAGCGCGGCTTCAATGAAGTGGCGCTGACCTATACCAATAACGATTACGGCGCTGGTTTTGCCAATGCGTTCGAGGAATCCTTCCTGGCCGCCGGCGGCACAATCACTTCGAAAGTGGCACATGAAGAAGCACGCGGCGACTATTCCGCTGAAGTCGGTCAGCTTGCTTCTGCTGGTGGCGATGCTCTGGTGATTCTGGGCTATGTTGATGGCGGCGGCTCGATGCTGCGGACTGCCTATGAATTGGGCGCGTTCGAGAACTTCTTCATTGGCGATGGCATGTATGGCGATGAGATGATCTCCGCTGTTGGCGAAGCGCTTGAAGGCACCGTCGGTACGATCCCATGGGCCGAAGGCGAAGGCGCTGACAGATTCCACGCCATGGCAGAGGAAGCAGGCGTTCAGGGCCAGTCCAGCTACACCCGCGAAAGCTATGATGCGGCAGCCCTGCTGGCGCTGGCGGCACAAGCCGCAGGTGAGGCGACACCCGCTGGTATTGCAGCCAATATCCTGAATGTGGCCAACGCACCGGGTGAAGAAATCCTGCCCGGTGATCTGGCACGCGGTCTGGAAATCCTCGCGAATGGTGGCGAAGTGAACTATGTTGGCGCCACGAATGTCGAGCTTGTCGGCCCCGGTGAAGCGGCTGGCAGCTACCGTGAATATGTCGTCGAAGGCGGCGAGTATGTCACGGTGAAGTTCCACTGATTGCAATCGGGTCCGCAAGGGTCCATCGGCCCGGGGAGTACTCCCCCGGGCCGTTTTCCGATATCCGAGCTGAGGGGCGGTCATGGCAATGATCCGGGTCGAGAACCTGCACAAACACTTCGGCGGGTTCCATGCCGTCGATGGGGCGACACTGGAAATCGAGAAAGGCTCGATCACTGGATTGATCGGTCCCAATGGCGCAGGCAAGACTACACTGTTCAATGTGATTGCCGGTGTTCTGCCGCCCACATCGGGGCGTGTTCTGATGGAAGGCGAAGACATTACCGGCCTGCCGCCGCATGAGCTTTTCGCAAAGGGTTTGCT
This sequence comes from Natronohydrobacter sp., assembly GCA_007117255.1. Classification (GTDB taxonomy): domain Bacteria; phylum Pseudomonadota; class Alphaproteobacteria; order Rhodobacterales; family Rhodobacteraceae; genus Roseinatronobacter. The sequence continues at coordinate 8,593 of SKGU01000194.1, forward strand.
GCGCACATTTCAGATTGCGCATGAGTTTCACTCCATGACCGTGCGCGAGAACCTGATGATGGTGCCTCCCGGTCAGTCTGGTGAAAACCTGTGGTCCGCATGGTTCCATGGCGCGCGCGTGCGCGAAGAAGAAGCGCGCATCCGGGCGCGCGCCGATGAAGTGCTGGAGTTCCTGACGATCAGCCATATTGCCGATGAGAAGGCAGGCCAGATTTCAGGCGGTCAGAAAAAGCTGTTGGAACTGGGTCGCACCATGATGACCGATGCCAAGATCGTGTTTCTGGACGAAGTGGGCGCTGGCGTGAATCGTACGCTTCTGAACACGATTGCTGATGCAATCATGCGGCTGAACAAGGAGCAGGGCTATACCTTCGTCGTGATCGAACATGACATGGATTTCATCGGCCGCATCTGCAACCCGGTGATCTGTATGGCTGAAGGCAAAGTGCTCGCCGAAGGCACTCTCGATGAGATCAAGGCCAATGAACAGGTGATCGAGGCCTATCTGGGCACGGGACTGAAAAACAAGATCAAGAAAGAGGTGGGCCATGTCTGAGCGATCCGGTGTCTGGTGGATGCTCTGTGCTGCAACTCTTTTTGCGAGCACCACACAGGCAGATACGTCCGATTGCACCCCTCTGCCTGCGGATTTTGTGCTATGTGCCCAAGGCACTCCATGGCAGTCCGCTGAAATAATGGCCTTCGATAATGGTGTAGCGTTCGAATTGGACCCTTTCTGGCTGGAGGTTTTTCCGGCTCCGGAACCAGTGCAGTCCGTTCAACCCTTTGAAGCTGCGCTTGATGCAATGGCAGACCTGATTGCGGAACAGGCCCGAAATGAAGGTCTTGGCGCACCCGAAACTCTTGCACGCGATGCGTTCGAAACCGACCACGCCCAGTTTGTGACGATCACCACACAGATCGAACTGCCCGAAGATGACCCCATGATTTACATGACAATGATCGCTGAAGCGGGTGGTTCACGCATCATCCTGACATTTGATTCAGACGTTGCAACAACGGTTGATGGTGTCCCCCAGGAATTGCGTGAGCTTGCGGACATGATCCGCCCCAAGGAGGATTGAGCGATGGCCGAGCCTTTTCTGATCGGCGAAGCCATGACCGGCGGTTATGGTGGCGCTGATATCCTGCACAATTGCACTATTGCTGTCGAAAAAGGTGAAATAGCCGTGATCGTCGGCCCGAATGGTGCTGGTAAATCTACCGCCATGAAGGCCGTCTTCGGCATGTTGAAGCTGCGTATGGGGCAAGTAAGATTGCAGGGCGAGGATATCACCGCACTCAGCCCGCAGGCACGCGTGACCAAAGGAATGGGGTTCGTCCCGCAGACCAGCAACATCTTTCCGTCCATGACCGTAGAAGAGAACCTCGAAATGGGGGCGTTCATCCGCAAGGACGATATTCGCACCACCATGGAGCAGATATATGACCTGTTCCCCATCCTGCGTGATAAACGCCGTCAGGCCGCGGGCGAATTGTCAGGTGGTCAGCGCCAGCAGGTTGCCGTGGGTCGTGCGCTGATGACCAAGCCAAAGGTGCTTATGCTGGATGAACCGACAGCCGGCGTCAGCCCGATCGTGATGGATGAGTTGTTCGACCGTATCATCGAGATCGCGCGTACCGGGATTTCAATTCTGATGGTGGAACAGAATGCACGGCAAGCGCTGAACATCGCCGACAAGGGCTATGTGCTGGTGCAGGGCGAAAACCGCTATACAGACACTGGGCAGGCGCTGCTGGCCGACCCGGATGTGCGCAAAAGCTTTCTGGGGGGCTGAGACAGATGGAACCGCTCAACGCGCTGGTCAGCGTGTCAAACTTCATGCTGATCCCGGCCCTCGCCTATGGCAGCCAGTTGGCGCTTGGGGCATTGGGGATCACGCTGATCTATTCGATTCTGCGCTTTGCCCATTTCGCCCATGGCGATACCATGGCGCTTGGCACGGCGGCTGTGATCGGCGGCACTTTGTTCTTGCAGGCTCGTGGCATCGGAATTGACCCCCTGCCCACCGCCCTGCTGGCTGTGCCTTTTGGCATTCTGATCATGTCGGCCTATCTTCTGGCTGCGGACCGACTGGTCTACCGCTATTATCGCAAGGTCAAGGCCAAGCCGATGATCTTTGTGATGGCCTCGCTTGGTGTCATGTTCATAACCAATGGCATTACGCGTCTGTTCATGGGCGTGGGCGAAACCCGGTTCGAGGACGGCGCGCGGTTTCTGTTCACTGTGCGCGAATTCCGTGAGTGGTCAGGGTTGGCAGAAGGCATGGCCCTGCGCTCGTCGCAAGCTCTGACCATCGTCACGGCGCTGATTGTCATGGTTGCGCTGTTCTGGTTTCTGAACCGCACCCGCGCGGGCAAATCCATGCGCGCTTATTCCGACAATGAAGATCTGGCGCTGCTGTCGGGCATCAACCCCGAACGCGTGGTGATGATCACTTGGGTGATCACAGCGATCCTGCTGGTGCTGGCGGGCACGCTTTACGGCCTCGACAAGGGTTTCCGTCCGTTCAACTACTTCCAGTTGCTGCTGCCAATGTTTGCCGCTGCCATTCTGGGTGGGCTTGGCTCACCTTTGGGGGCCATCGTTGGAGCCTATGTCGTGGCCTTTGCGGAAATGGGGATCACTTATGCATGGCGGCGGGTTTTCACATATCTGATGCCCGAAGGACTTGAGCCGACATCGATGATGCAGCTGCTGCCAGTGGATTACAAATTCGCCGTGACTTTCGCGATCCTTGTGATTGTTCTGCTGTTCCGCCCGACGGGTATTTTCAAGGGGAAAGTGCTATGAGCCTGACCGCGCGCGATCTGGGTCTGTTTGCGATCATGTTTGCCGTGCTGGCCATGGTCGCGATGTTCCAAAGCCCGCAATTGGCTGTCACGATCCTGAATATGAGCCTGATTTCGGCCATCATGGCCTTGGGCGTGAATATGCAATGGGGCTATGCGGGCCTGTTCAATGTGGGCGTGATGGGCTTTACCGCCGTCGGCGGGCTGGCAGTGGTGGTGATTGCTCAACCACCGGTGCCCGAAGCCTGGGCCGCAGGCGGGCTTGGTATTCTGCTGGGCCTGATGCTTGGGGTGGCGACGATTCTGGCGGCTGTCGTTGTCTACAAACGCATGACCCCCGGCAAAACCCGTGGTCTGGCAATTTTCGCGGTTCTCGTCGTCGGCTATCTTGTCACTGGCTATGTTTTCGGCCCCGCCAAACAGGCGGTGCAGGCGGTCAACCCGGCCTCGGAAGGCTATCTTGGCGGCGCGGGTCTGCCGGTCATTCTGGCATGGCCCGTGGGCGCGGTTTTCGCGGCAGGCGTGGCGTGGGTGGTCGGCAAGGTCAGTCTGGGTCTGCGCTCGGATTATCTGGCTATTGCAACGCTTGGCATCTCGGAAATCGTGATTGCGGTGCTGAAACACGAACGCTGGCTGGCACGCGGCGTCAATAACGTGACCGGCATTGAACGCCCTGTCGCGCGCCCCATCGAATTGCAGCCCCTGCCCTGGATTCAGTCACTGGCCGAAACGCTGGGATGGAGTGTATCGCAAACCGCGTCGGTTGTGTCCGGCCTTGGCTATGCAGGGCTGTTCACACTGGTTCTGGCGCTGCTGATCTGGTTGGCCGAACGCGCGCTGAATTCGCCATGGGGCCGCATGATGCGCGCGATCCGCGACAATGAGATCTCGGCCCGTGCCATGGGCAAGGATGTCACCCGCCGCCATCTGATGATCTTCGTTCTTGGCTCGGCAGTCTGTGGCCTTGCGGGTGCGATGATGGTGTCGATGGATGGCCAGTTGACACCGGGCAGCTATGAGCCGTTGCGCTTTACCTTCCTGATCTGGGTGATGGTGATTGTCGGCGGGTCTGGCAATAACTGGGGCGCGGTCTTGGGCGCCTTCGTCATCTGGTTCCTGTGGGTGCAGGTCGAACCGGCCGGACGCTGGTTCATGGATGTGGTGACATCAGGCATGGCGGACGGCTCGGCGCTGCGCCAGCACTTGCTGGACTCGGCGGCTTATATGCGTCTGCTGACCATGGGCGTGGCGCTTCTGCTGATGCTGCGCTTCGCGCCGCGCGGGTTGATCCCGGAGCGATGAGTCCTGCTTGCGCGATCCTGTTGCCAGCGGCAGGTGCGTCGCGCCGGATGCGCGGCGGTGACAAGCTGCTGGAGCAGGTCGCGGGGCGTGCGGTGTTGCGTGTGGTCGCAAAACGCGCTTTGTCAGCAAGCCCGCATGTGGCCGTAACTCTGCGCCCGGATGATACTGCGCGGGCAAACACACTCGACGGGTTGGCACTGGAGCGACTGATCGTGCCGGACGCCGACGAAGGCATGGCAGCATCGCTGCGCGCGGGTACGCGCTGGGCGATGGCCCTGCCGGTCAGCGCCTTGATGATCGCCTTGCCTGACATGCCTGACGTTACCGCGACAGACATGCGCGCACTGATCGCAGATCAAGCGCATCACCCGGATCGCCCTTTACGGGCTTGCGATCAGACACAGACCCCCGGACACCCGACGATTCTGCCGCGTGCGCTATTTGCGACCATGTTGGAACTTTCAGGCGATGCGGGGGCACGATCGCTGTTGCATGCGCACCCTCCACGCCTGCACCCATTGCCCGGCAATCGTGCGCTAGCCGATCTCGACACGCCCGAAGATTGGGCAGAATGGCGCGCGCGGTCACATTCCGGCGCGTAGAAGGCTGGTTTGACAGCGCACGGCTTGCTATAGGCACCGGATCACAGTCTGAGGCATTTTTAGTGACACACCAATTCGACCTACTTGTTATCGGCTCTGGTCCTGCGGGCAGCGCTGCAGCAATTACAGCGGCGCGTGCTGGCCTTTCCGTGGCACTGATTGATAAATCACCCTTTCCCCGTGACAAGTTATGTGGTGGCGGGATCACCGGGCGCTCGGCGCGCTACATGACCGAGATTTTCGACCTGGAAGCAGATACAGAGCTGTTTCTTGCCTCGACACGGTTCCGACTGACCTTTGAGGGGCGCACCATCGGCGAGGAAGAGAACGCCCCTGTCCTGCAAATGACCATGCGCCGCGAATTTGACGCGGAATTGCATGCACGCGCGTCGTCCGCTGGCGCACAGGTTTTTGCGCCCGTCAAAGTGACAAGTATCGATACCGATGCACCGAGTGTCACACTGGCGGATGGACGCGTTCTGACCGGGCGTTTCCTGATTGGCGCGGATGGGGCGAATAGCGCCGTTGCGCGGGCGCTTTATGGTCGGGCCTTCGACCCTGATGAAATCGGGTTCGGGCTGGAGATCGAACTTGATCGCGCCTTGACCAATGACAACACGACCGAAATTGATCTGGGCGCGGCCACTTGGGGCTATGGCTGGGTATTCCCCAAGAATGGCTCGATCACGTTGGGCGTGGGCGGCGTACATTCGAAAAACCCCGATATGAAAGCGCATTTCCGCGACTATCTGGCGCTTCATGCCCCCCATCTGGACGCTGAGAAAGTGAAATGCAAAGGCGCGTTCCTGCCCTTCGGCGCGTATCGCAAGGTTCCGGGGCGCGGGCCTGTGCTGCTGGTGGGCGACGCAGCCGGACTGGTTGATCCGATCACGGGTGAAGGCATCGCTTGGGCCATGAAATCTGGCCAATATGCGGGGCAGGCAGCGGTCGAGGCGATCGAGACCGGAAAGCCCGCGATGGCCGCCTATATGACGCGGGTGAAATACATTCACCGCGAAATGGCCGCCGCGCGCCGCATTCGCGCGCTCATCTATGCCACGCCTGTGCGCCACTATTTCCCCCGCGCGGTCGAGCGCAATCCCTCCATGACGCGCAGCTATCTGCGGC
>SKGU01000150.1 GCA_007117255.1 Natronohydrobacter sp.
AAGCTCCTGTTTCTGAGCCCCATGACTTAGGTGCATTCCGGATAATTTGCACCCCCGATGTTGGATTTGCGGCACCATGCCGCAAGGGACGCGAGAAAACTGCGACGGAAAAATGCAAACACGCCGTTTGAGCCAGTATCCGGGGCAAGAGTGCCTCAGACTACAGGAGACAAGAGCATGACACGAACACTTCCGGTATTTTTGGGCGCCCTGGCGCTGGTGGCCGTCCCAATGGTCGCGGATGCACGCGGCATGGGACAGGGGCGCGCCATGTTGCCCGGCTTCGAGGCACTGGACAGCGATGGCAGCGGCGCGGTGACGCTAGAGGATTTTCAGGCCGCAATTTCCAATCCGCAGGCTCTGGCCCGTGACCAATTGGTCGCACGCCTGATGCAAGAAGCCGATGCGGATGGCAAACTGGATGAAGCGGCCCTTCGCGCGGGCCTGGAGGCGCATTCCAACGAACGCCGCGAAGCGCGTCGGACCCAGATGCAGACCCGTATGTTCGAGCGGATTGACGCAGATGGCGACGGGGTGATCTCTGCAGAGGAATATGAGGCCTTCACCACCCGTATGTCAGAGCGTATGGAACGGCGTGGCGCGCGCGAAGGTCGGCCAATGCAACGGCGGAACATGCGTTGAATTAAGCGCCGGGCGGGCTTTGCCCGCCCGGTCCTGGGACAGGGGCGTGACAGTGCCGGACGAGTTGCAACCGGACAGTGAGCAGTCGGCATTGCTGGCCCGTGTCGCCAAGGGCGATGGGCAGGCGGCCGCACTGTTGACGGATATGATTGCGCCGCGCGTGTTGCGATATGCGGCAAGGATGCTGGGCAACCGGGACGAGGCTGAAGATGTGACACAGGAAGCGATGTTGCGTTTGTGGCGGATGGCCCCGGACTGGGAAGCTGGAAATGCGCAACCTTCGACCTGGGTGTATCGTGTCGCGGCCAACCTGTGTACGGACCGGCTGAGGCGGCGCAGGCCCATGGCGCCTGAGTTGCCGGATGTGGCAGACGAGGCTCTGACGCAAGACGCCCGGATGATGCAGCAAGCCCGCGCGCGCGCATTGGAAGCGGGTTTGATGCAACTGCCGGACCGGCAACGAGAAGCGGTGATCCTGCGCCATCTGGAAGGGCTGTCCAATCCAGAGATTGCGGCGATCATGATGGTGGGCGTCGAGGCCGTGGAAAGCCTGACGGCACGGGGAAAAAGAAAGCTGGCGGCCATTCTGGCCGGGGAACGCGAAGCCTTGGGGTATGAAGATGACATCTGACAGAAGCGATTCAGAGATGCCGCGCAAAGATGGGGTCGATCCACTGGAAGCCTTCTTCGCGGCTGGCCGCGCAACGGCACCAGAACTTGGCTGCGACTTGCGTACCCGTATCCTGGCGGCGGCTGAACCGGAAACCCGCGCAACCCACAGCGCCCCCCGCGAAGGTCTCTTGCGCCGTTGGGTGTCAGGTTGGGCCTTGCCCGGCTTTGCAGGGGGTGCGACAGCGGCACTGCTGGGGCTTTGGGTCGGCTTCGTGCTGCCCATGCCTGTGGTTGCGCTGGACGCACCGGACTGGATGCTGGAAGCGTTAAGCTATGTAGATATGATCACCATGCCCCTGATCGGGCCGGACGATCCGATGTTGCTGGGGTTCTGAGCGATGGATGAGACAACAAGACAGAAGCGTTTCCCCTGGCTGAAGGTCGCATTGCGGGTGTCGGTCATGCTGAACCTTGCGGCGCTGGGTGTGCTGGGCGGGATCATGACGCGCGCCGGGGATCAGGGGTCATTCCTGCGCGCGGCAATCTCGGCCTTGCCATCCGAGGATCGCCGCGCCTTTCGTCAAGAGACGCGCGCGATCTGGCGGGACGCGCGGATGCAGCGTGGCGGTCCAGCCGGATCAGCGTCCATGATCGCAGCGCTTCGGGCAGAAACTTTTGATGCGGACGCCTTTACGCAGAATTTACAGCAGTCCCAGGACCGCCTGATGAAGATCAGCTCCGAAATGCATGAGCGTATCGTCGCGCGCATCAGCGCCATGTCATTGGATGAGCGGCGCGCCTATGCGGATGCGCTGCAAGAGCAACTGAACGCGCGGCGCATGCGCGCCCGTCAGCGATCAGACCGCCCTGAGTGACGTGGCCATCATCGCCCTGCCGAACGACACGCGGTTGCGCCCGGAAGATTTGGCCATGCGCATCGCCTGATCGGCCTGATCAATGATGCTGTCGATTCTGTGGGCGATTGGCGCTTTGTCACACGCATGGGATGTGTCATGAAGCGTGACGCCAATGGATGCAGTCACATGCAGCGTTGAACTGCCCTGTTTCACCCGATAGTCCAGCCCTTCGATCTGATGGCGGATGCGTTCAGCCATGCGATGTGCGTCTTTCGAGCCTACATTCGGCAGGGCCAGCAGAAATTCTTCGCCGCCATAGCGGGCCAGCAGATCATCGGGACGCAATGCCGCGCGCATGCGTTGGCCAACTTCGGTCAGAACATCATCGCCAGCCAGATGGCCGAAGGTGTCATTAACGCGTTTGAAGTTGTCCAGATCGATCAGCAGCAGGGCAAAGCCGCTGATTTCGTCCCTAGCCGTCGCGACGATCAGTTCCGACAGGCGCGATCTGGCATGGCGGCGATTGAACAATCCGGTCAGCGGGTCACGCGAAGCCAAATGAAGTTCTGCATCAAGCGCGTCACGCATGGCATCCGCCCAGATCTTGCGTGTAATCACCATATCAAGACGCATGCGCGCTTCCGGTAGATCAAGCGGCAGGAACAGAATATCTTCCGCGCCCAGATCAAGGACCATGCCGCAGATATCGCGTCTGTCCGCTGGCATGACGGCGACAATCGGAATATGGCGCGTCTGTGGACGTGAACGTAGTTCAGAAATGATATGCACACCGTGCAGGCTGATGATCTCCGGGGCAAGCAGCAAGACATCGGGCCGCATATCGGTGGCCGCATTGTTCAAAAGCCTGGGGAGGTCCAGCGTGGTCTGAAACAAATCCGGTGCGTCTGAATTAATCGACGCGGCCTCGCCAGGGGCGGCACGCACCAGCGCGACATTACCACCCCCGCCCGATTTTGCCACTGCATCAAGCAGATGTGCGCGCAATGCGGGTGTCATATGCCCGCGCAATTCCTGCCCGACCGCGCTTCTGCGCAACAGCGCACGCAGCCGTGACAACAGGTAGCCTTCGTCCAGCGGCTTGGCCAGAAAGTCATCTGCACCCGTGGCCAGCGCACGCAGCCGCATGTCGCGCCCGGAATTTGCAGAGAACAGGATCACCGGAATATGCGCTGTCATCGGATCAGCGCGCAGGATCTTGCAGACATCTGGTCCGTCGAGATCAGGCAAGGCACAATCCATCAGCACCAGATCGGGTTGACATCTGCGCGCCAGTTCCAGCGCTGTTCGCGCATCGGGCGCAAGAATCGTGTCATAGCAGGCCGACGACAATCGGGCGCGCAGGATGATGCGACTGAGCGACAAATCATCGACAACAAGGATCTTGCTTGGCATCGCGCGCGCCCCGTGATTTCATCATTGATATAAAGAAAGTTACCGCGAACTGGTTAACAACCATTTAAGAAAGTCAGACGAGCAGACCATGACCCCAACCCGTGCCGAAGATATTGCAACATCCGCTTTTGTCTGGCTTTGCGGGCAGGAAGAGCTTCTGCCCGTGTTTCTGTCCGCAAGCGGGGCAAGCGCCGATGATCTGGGCGCAGCCCTGCGATCAGGCACAGGGCCGGATCAGGCCATCCTGATGGCTGCGCTGGATTTCATCCTGATGCGCGACGACACAGTCATGGCCGCCTGTTCTGCGCAAGACTTGCCCTATGATCAGCTTGCCATGGCGCAGGCCGTGCTTTCCGGTGCGGGGCAGATGCACTGGACATGACGCGCGGGCCTTGTCCCTCTTGACTTCCGGGCGCGCAGACTGTGTATCGCACAAGCCTTGAACCAAAGCCGAAGGGGCCGATCATGCACGCCTATCGCAGCCATACCTGCGCCGATCTGAGAGCCGCCCATGTGG
>SKGU01000374.1 GCA_007117255.1 Natronohydrobacter sp.
TGACTCTCACAGATTTCAGCGTGGCGCGCGGGCCGTGCGATGTCCTGCGGGATGTCTCGTTGTCAGTGGGCGCGGGGGAATGTGTCGGGCTGCTTGGCCCCAATGGTGCGGGCAAGACAACGCTGATGCGCGGTGCGCTGGGATTGATGCCGCATCGCGGGCATTCGTCGCTGACGGCGCTGCCGCTGAAGACCCGCGCGAAAACGGTCGCCTGGCTGCCACAGGCGCGCGAGATCGCATGGCCTGTCACGGTTGAGACTGTGATTGCGTTGGGACGTCTGCCGCATTTGACCCCCGGTGCCCCTCCCGCGCCGGAAGATCAGGCCGCGATTGACAGCGCCATTTCGCGGATGGGGCTGGACAGCTACCAGGGCCGCATTGCCACCCAGCTTTCGGGCGGTGAGCAGGCGCGGGTGCTGATCGCGCGCGCACTGGCGCAAGCGACGCCTGTGCTGATGGTGGATGAACCCGCCGCAGGTCTGGATCCGGCGCATCAGATCACACTCATGCAGACCTTGGCGCAGGAGGCGCGGGGCGGGCGCATGGTTGTCGCTTCCATGCACGATCTGGGGCTTGCGGCGCGTTATTGCACGCGGCTGGTGGTTCTCTGGCGTGGTGGAATTGCTGCCGATGGGCCACCGGAGGCGGTGCTGACGCCGGAGTTGCTGGCCGATGTTTTCCAGATCCGCGCTCATATCGCGCATGGTCCGGACGGGGTGATTGTGCAGCCTGTGGGGGTGGTGTGATGCGCCTCATGTTGGAAACGCCGTGGCTGGAGTTTGATCTGGGGCAAGAAATGCAGGTGCTGAGCTGGGCGCCCCATCGGGCCGGGTTTCAGCATGCGCGACGCATTCTGTGGCGGCAGGTGCGCAACGCCGATTTGCCGGCGGGACTGGATGTTGGTGAATGGTTGCGCCGCGAATTGCACGAACGCGAAGCGCTGGATTCGGTCTGTATGCTGACCTCACGCGATGTGGGCGTGCATCATCTGGCGATTGCAGAACAAGACGGCATCATCGTCACGGCGCTGGCCACGGTCGGGCTATCAAATGCGGAACGTGTGGGCCATCGGGTGGATCGGTCTGGGCGCGATTGGAATCGCGATCTGACACAGGAATTGAGCACACGCGAATTTGGGACGATCAATATCGGGTTGCAGATCAGTGCGCCTCTGTCGCAAACGGGCTTACTGGAGGCGCTGAGTATCGCGGCGCAGGCGCGGACAACCGCGATACTGGAAGCGGGCCATGTGCTGCCTGATCTGTCTGGGCTTGCCACGGGTACGGGCACGGATTGCATTGCGGTAGCCGCGCCTGCTGGCGAGAATGACTATGCCGGGCTGCATACGGCGGTTGGACAGGCCATTGGTCAGGCGGTGCTGCAAGCGGTGGGCGAAGGCGCGAGGGCCTGGCAGGCCACCATCGGGCAGATCAGCGGGGGGTGAGGCAGTGGACAGTACAATGATTGTCGAATTTCTGGCGCGCGGCGGACCTGCGCTTTGGGTGATTGCGGCGCTGTCGGTGGTCACAGGAGCGCTGATATTGTGGAAGTTCTGGGATCTGGCGCGACTGGGCGCATGGTCGCGCAGCCCATCAGAAGCGGCAGTTGCAGATTGGGCGCAAGGTGAGCGTGAGGGTGCTCTTGCAGTGCTGCGCACGCGCCATGGCCTGCGCGCGCGTGTCACCCGCCGCGCGATGGAAACGCGGTTGGCACCGGATATGCATGAGGCCGCCGCGCGCGAAGAAACGCAGCGGGTGGGCAAGTTGGCGCTGATGCAGGCACGGCGCGGGCTTCGGGCGCTGGAATTGATCGCCACGATTGCGCCGCTGATCGGGCTTCTGGGCACAGTTCTGGGCATGATCGAGGCGTTTCAGGCGCTTCAGGCGGCAGGCAACCGCGCGGACCCTGCGGCACTGGCAGGGGGGATATGGCAGGCGCTTCTGACCACAGCAGCAGGCATGGCCGTCGCGATTCCGGCAGCAATGGCACTGAGCTGGTTTGAAAGCATCTGCGATCGGGTGCAGGTCGATCTGGAGGATCTGGCCACGCGCGTCTTCACAGCAACGGGGCCTGCGTGATGTTTCGCTTCGCTGCCCCACGGCCTGCACGCCGCCCCAGTCTGACACCGATGATTGATGTCGTGTTTCTGCTGCTGGTGTTTTTCATGCTGGCCGCGCGGTTCGGGCAGGATGTGGGGCTTGCGCTCTCACCTGCGGGTGGCGGTGGTGTCGCTTATGACGGTCCGCCGCGCCTGGTTGAATTCGCTGGTGGTGCGGTCTGGCTGAACGGGGCAGAAACGCCGATCGATGCCCTTCCAGACGCTGTGTTGGCGCTGATGCCCGCACCCGATGCGCTGATCATCCTGCGCCCGCGTGATGACGCAACGGTTCAGGATCTGACGCGCCTGACTGAGACCTTGCAAAGCGCAGGGCTCGCGCGGCTTGTGGTGGTGGAGCCGTGAGTATGATGAATTTCGCCGCACCCAGACGCAAGCCCGCGCGCGAAAACGTCGTGCCGATGATCAATGTGGTGTTCCTGCTACTGATTTTTTTCCTGATGTCGGCGCAGATCGCCCCGCCTGATCCGGTTGAAATAATGCCGCCGCTGGCCGAGGTGGCGGAAACTCCCTTGCCCGATGACGCGCAGATGGCGTGGTTGGATGCGCAAGGGGTACTGTATCTGGACGGCCTGCGCGATGCTGACGCCATCGCTGCTTTGGCCGGGATTGCAGGGCCGGTGACGCTGCGTGTTGATGCGATGCTATCGGCTGGCGATTTCGCAGTGATCCTGCGCCAGCTTGGCGAGGCAGGGATCAGCGATGTCCGACTGGTAGCCTTGTCGGGGACGCCATGAGAGCGGGCGTTGAATTCATTGGCTTCGCGTCGGTCAGTTTACTGGCGCATCTGGCGGTGTTCGCGGCAACCGCGCCGGATGGCGCGGCCTCTGGCGGGTCCGATGGCGGGCAGGAAATCACGATCGCCTCGCCGGTTGCTGGGGCAGATGCGGAACTGGCGGCACTTGTGCGCCAATGGGACAGGCCGGTGGAAGTGCCGCAACCCGCTGAACCACTGGAAACGCCCCCGCCCGCAGAGACGCCGCCTGATCTGCCCGCTTTATCATCGCAAACGCCACGCGCTGCCATACCGTCGCTGCCGCAATTGCCCGACGCAGAAGCATTGCCACAGATCACGGCTGATCTGCCCGCCTTGTTCGACACCCCGCAGGCGCGCGACACGCCGCGGCCGCGTGCCCGGCCAGAGCCGCAGCGTGCGCCGTCACAAAGCAGTGCTCCGCGCGCCGCGCGCGCCTCTGGTCAGGCCAATCAAGGTCAGGCCGGTGAAGGTCGGGCTGCACAGCAAAGCGGCGCGGCCGTGGACACAACCTTGCTGGTGCAATGGGGCGGCGGCATCCGCGCCGCTATCCAGCGACGTCAGAGCGATCCCGGCACGCGTGCACAAGGCACCGTTCAATTGCGGTTGCAGGTCAATGCGTCTGGTGGATTGATCAGTGTGAGCATTGCGCAAAGCTCTGGCAATGCAACACTTGACCGCGCCGCAATCCGTGCAGTTCAGCGCGCCAGCCTGCCGCGCGCGCCCTCTGGTGTGACAGGCACGCATCATTTCAATCTGCCCCTGAGTTATCGGTGACGAGACCGGTTTTGCCGATTTTTCGGCAACTCTCTGCCTTGTGTTGGGGTCGTGAGCACAAACCGGCTTTCAAGGCGCAGAAAAACAGCTATCTACAGCGCATGAGTATGTCACGTCGTTCCCTTTTGATGTCGTTGCCCGCCTTGGCGCTGGCTGGTCCCGCTTTCGCACAGCGTATCCCGCTGGATGAGATTTCGCGTTATTTCAACGGATTCTCAACTGCTCAGGGTGAGTTTACCCAAATCAACCCTGATGGCAGCTTGTCGACAGGGCGCATCTATATCCGCCGTCCCGGTCGGGTGCGGTTCGAATATGATCCACCCGAACAGTCGCTGGTGATGGCCGGGGGTGGTCAGGTCGCGATTTTTGATGGCCGTTCGAATCAGGGGCCGAACCAGTATCCGCTCCGCCAGACACCGCTCAACCTTATTCTTGAACAGAATGTCGACTTTTCCAATCGGAGCATGGTTGTCGGACACACAGACGATGGCACGACCACGACAGTAATTGCTCAGGATCCGGAGAACCCGCAATATGGGTCTATACGCCTGGTATTTTCCGCCAATCCGACCGAGTTACGTCAATGGGTGATCCGTGATGATACTGGGGCAGAAACAACTGTCATCCTTGGGAATATGCAGTTTGGCGCAACACTGTCAGCGCGCTTGTTCAACATCACAGCCGAAGTAGACCAACGTCGGCGCTGAATCTGTTGAGTATGGTTCTCAACCAGTTCCGTGGTGCGAGCTCGTTACAGGGCTGAGACAAGCACCATGAACTATCTTTGCCGCGCTAAAGTTTAAATGCCCCGCAAATGCTCAGGGTTCTCGTGCAAACGCATTCTCGTTTGACTGGTGCTGACAGCCTGCGGGACGGGAGATGATCTGTGACACCCGCGACCCCTTTCGCATCTGGGATGCGAGGCTGTCTACTGAGGAGTGTAGTGGACGGGGTATATCTGTCTGACAGAGGTTAGATTATTGAACTTGTTAGAAAAATGATACCGAAAGCTGTCGTGTAACGTCGTTTGCGACGCATCCGGATACCCGTAGAAGATGAAGCAAGCATGACCATGGCCTTGGGAAGATGAGCCTGCGCTAATGTCATTCCAACTCGCCCAACTGCGAATGCAGATATTCCACGCGTTGGAGCATGTCATGTGCTTCGGAATCACGACAGCGCAGCGTTTGCAAAGCTAGTAGCCGGATGATCGCAAAGGGCCCAGCAAAGCAATCGATGGGTTGTGCGGTTTCGATTGCGCAGATGACGCTCCATTCGGGGCGTTTTGCCGGATCGGACAGGTCAAGGCTACGGTCTGCGAGCAGCAGTGTTTTCGCGCCGCTGTCCTTGAGAGCCTTCATCAGCGGCGCGAAATGGGCCATCCGACGGCGCATCCCGAAGACCAGCACAACATCGCGCGCGGTGACATTTGCCAGGCGTTCTGCAAGGCTGCGTCCGCCATGCGCAAGAAGCGCAACATCCGTACGGACCGAAGAAAGTAGCGTCGCGGCATATTCCGCAAGGGCATGACTATTGCGGAAGCCCACGCACCAGACGCGCTCTGCCCGACCCAGAGCCGTTGCGATCTCACGCACGGTTGTGGGGTTCAGCATCGATAGCGTTGCTTCCAGGGCGCGGGCTTCCTCGGCCAGATGCGCGGTGACCAGTTGTTCAGGTCCGGGCGATTCGCGTTCGGCTGTATCAAAGAGATGAAATATCGATCCTGATGCCCGCAAATTACGCGCCGCACGTCGTGCCTCGTCATAGGATTCATACCCAAGACGCTGGAACAAACGCGAAACGGTTGCGGTTGAAACCTTGGCGCGTTCGGCCAGTTCCTTCCCGGTCAGGACTGCAATCTCTCCCGGCCTGTCGCGTAGTGTATCCACGATCCTGCGTTCACTCGCTGTCATCGCACCATATGTAGCGTTCAATCGTTCAGTGAGTGTAAGCGTATTCAGCGCTTTGTCCTGCATGTCTGCCCCTATTACAGCTTGTGAAACATAAATTTCAAAAAGCTTGACATGTTGCAAGATAATTTACAGCCTTGGGGTGCGGTGGTGCAAAATGCGTCTGACAAAGCCACGCGCGGTGTCATGGATGGGAGCGTATATTGGAAGACGACAGCCATCTTGCAGGTGATCTTCTGATCCGTAACGCCACGCTGCATGGCGGTGATGGAGCGCCGCCAGTGCAGGGCGATCTTGCGGTATGCGATGGCCAAATCCTGGCAGTTGGCTCAGGGCTACAGGGGCGCTTTGGCCAGATCATCGATGGGACCGGTCTGGCGCTGGCTCCGGGTTTCATTGATGTGCACACGCATGATGATGCAATTGCCCTGGAGCAGGGCGCAATGCTGTCGAAGCTCAGTCAGGGGGTGACGACAGTGGTAACTGGCAATTGCGGCGTCAGTCTGGCGCCTGAATTGCCGAAGGATCTTTCGGAGCAGGTGCCGCCTCTCGATCTGCTTGGCGGGCTCGATGCGTTTTCTTACCCACGGTTCGCAGATTACATCACTGCCCTTCGCGCGGCGGGGCCAGAT
This sequence comes from Natronohydrobacter sp., assembly GCA_007117255.1. GTDB lineage: Bacteria > Pseudomonadota > Alphaproteobacteria > Rhodobacterales > Rhodobacteraceae > Roseinatronobacter. Next base: position 6,190 of record SKGU01000374.1, read on the forward strand.
ATGAATGTGGTTCCGCTTGTCGGTCACACGGTGCTGCGCGTGCGTGCCATGGGTGCTGACCTGAACCGACCCGCGACATCGGCCGAGATAGCCGCTATGCGTTCTGACTTGCTGGACGCGCTTGCGGCGGGAGCAGTTGGTCTATCCACCGGGCTTGCCTATCCGCCGGCGCGATTTGCAACCACCGAAGAGATTGCCACACTGGTTGCCGATGTCGCGCAGGCGGGGCGGTTGTGGACTACCCATATGCGCGACGAACGCAGCGGTGTTGTTTCGGCCGTTGCGGAAACGCTTGATATTGCGCGCCGGACTGGGGCGCGTGTGCTGATATCGCATCACAAATGCTGCGGTGATGCCGCGTTCGGGCTGTCTCGGACCACGCTCGAAATGATCGCTGAAGCGCGTCGTACCATGGATGTGGACCTCGATGTTTACCCCTACACTGCGTCGTCAACTGTCCTGAACCCGGTTTTCGCGCGTGACAGCCACCGCGTCACGGTGAGTTGGTCGGACAGTCATCCAGAAGCGGTGGGTCGTGACCTGCATGAAATCGCTGCCGACTGGGGTTTGTCCGAGGCAGAGACGCTGGACCGACTGAAACCCGGAGGCGCGATTTATCATCAGATGGATGAGGCTGATCTGCGCCATATTCTGGCCTTTGGGCCGTCGCTGATTGGCTCGGATGGGTTGCCGCGTGACCGGCGACCGCATCCGCGTCTATGGGGCAGCTTTCCGCGTGTTCTGGGCCATTATGCCCGTGATGAAGGGCTTTTCCCGCTCGAAACAGCCATTGCCAAGATGACCGGTCAGACGGCGGACGCGCTGCAATTGCGTAATCGCGGGCGGCTGGTGCCGGGATATGTGGCGGATCTGGTGATGTTCGATCCGAAAACAGTGGCAGACGCCGCGACCTACGCGGACCCGATATGCCTGAGTCTGGGCATTGAACGCGTCTGGATTGGCGGACAACTCGCTTATGCCGAAGGCGTGGCCCGATGCAACGGCCTTGGTCAGACCCTTGCCGCGACCCCTTCTACGGAGGCCGTGGCGTGACCCGTAAAGACCCAAAGAGAACGACCCCGCGAAACAACATGGAAAGGAGACAGGGAATGAAGGTACGGAAAACACTTGCCCTGCCATCCCGTGCAACGCTGCTGGGCAGCGCGTTCGTGATGGCCGGATTGCCCGCCATGGCGGGCGGAGATCTCATCTGGGCGCGCTATGGGGATATCGACAGTCTGGATCCTCACCGTGCCACCTCGACCTTGTCGATGCAGGTATGGGACCAGATTTATGACACGCTTCTTGCCTTTGACGAGGATGGCGTCGCACGGCCAAATCTGGCTGAAAGCTGGGAGGTGAGCGAAGACGGATTGTCCTACACCTTCACCTTGCAGGAGGGCGTGATCTGCCATGACGGCACCGCGTTCGGTGCTGAGGACGTCAAGTTTACCATTGACCGCGCATTTGGCGATAATCCCAGCCTGACACGCACAAGCTGGGGACCGATCACGGGTGTCGAGGTGGTGGACGACTTGGTCGTAACGGTTTCGCTCGACAGCACCTTTGGTGCTTTCCTGCCGTTCCTTGCTGACAGCTTCTCGTCCATTGTCTGCGCTTCGAACGCCGACGCGACGGATTTCGGCACCCGCACCGCCATCGGCACGGGGCCTTTCAAGCTGGTCAGCTGGGTGCAGGGCGACGAAGCGGTATTGGAGCGCAATGACGACTATCGCAATTTCGGCAAACCTGTCGAGAATGCGGGCCCGGTTCATATTGACCGACTGATCGTGCGCACGATCCCGGAACCCCAGACGCGGCTGGCGGCCCTGCGCACCGGCGAGGCACATATCGCCGAGCCGCCATTTGACGATATCCCCGACATTCAGGCCAGTGATGAATTGAACCTCGTGGTGGCCGAAAACACTGGTCAGAACGTGTTCTGGCAATACACAGTTTCGCGCGCGCCCTTTGACGATATCCGTGCCCGTCAGGCTGTGGCCCACGCCACCGACCCAGAAATGGCGATCGAGATCGTCTATGGCGGCACCAATCAGCGTGAATGGTGCCCAATCGCTGCTGGTGTGTTCGGCAATGACCAGGAGTTCTGCGCACAATACGGCTATCCGTATGATCCTGATCGCGCGCGTGAATTGCTGGCGGAAATGGGTTATGGCCCCGGAAATCCGCTGGAAACCACGATGTATGTCTGGACCGGTGGAAACCGCCACATTCTGGCAGAGATCTTTCAGGCGCAGCTTGCTGATGTCGGCATCCAGGCCTCAATCGAGATCATGGATATCGGCACCATGAATGCCCGTGTGCGCGAAGACAACGAGCGCACAGGCACTGACGCGCCCGGTACTTTCAACATGATGACCTGGGGCTGGTACGATCCTGACATCCTGTTCGCGCTTTGGCATCAGGGCGGAGCCTATGCTGGCTATCAGTCCGACGAACTGGACGCGATGCTGGAGTTGACGCGCGAATTGACCGATGAGGACGCGCGCTTGGCGGCCGTACAGGACGTGATCCGCTACCTGATGACCAACGCTATCCATGTTGGCCTGTATACGCCGGGATGGGAGTGGATCTTTGCCCTGCGTCCAGAAGTCGAGGGTTTCAAGGTCGGTGCGTTCCTGCACCCGATGTTCCAGGACGTACGCCTGACCGATTGACCGACACAGCCCGGTCGCCATGGCTGGCGACCGGGCATTTCCAGTGACGAAACCAGGAGCTTGCACAATGCTGCGCTTCATCGCCCAGCGACTTTTCGCCGCCTTGATCACGATATGGATCGCCACGATTGCGGTGACCCTGCTGATCCATCTGGTGCCGGGCGACCCTGTGCGGATCATGTATGCGGGGTTTCAGACAACCGAGGCCGAGATCGAAGCGATCCGCCAGCGGTTGGGGCTGGATCAACCGGTCTGGCGTCAGTATTTCATGTATCTTGGCCGGGTTCTGCAAGGTGATCTGGGCCATTCCATCGTTGGCAGTCAACCCGTGCTGGACACTTTGCTGCAGCGGTTCCCGGCGACACTGGCGCTGACGGTGTCTGCGTTGATCATCGCAGTCGTTGTGGGCGGTACGCTGGGCTTCTTTGCTGCGTATCGTCGGGGCACGGTGTGGGATTTCGGGGCCATGACACTGGCCATCGTCGGGGTGTCCATGCCACATTTCTGGCTGGGACTTCTACTGCTGTTTCTGTTTTCGATGACGCTGGGCTGGTTGCCGGTCGGGGGCAGTGGCTGGCGCAATCTTATTCTGCCCGCGCTGACGCTGGGGCTCGCGACTGGCGCAGTGATTGCACGGCTGACGCGCTCGGCGATGATCGACATCTTCGATCAGGATTTTGTTCGCACGGCCCATGCCAAGGGTCTGCCCAAGACACTGGTGCTCTATCGCCATGCTTTGCGTTCGGGGCTTGTCCCCATCGTTTCGATGCTTGGGCTGCAATTTGCCTATCTGATGGGTGGCGCCATCGTGATCGAGAATGTCTTTGCCTGGAACGGTGTGGGGCGCCTGGCGATTCAGGCCGTGTTCGCGCGTGACTACCCATTGATTCAGGGCTTTATCCTGTTCTTTGCGACGGTCGTTGCGTTGGTGTCGGTCATCATCGATGTGACTTATGCGCTGCTTGATCCGCGCATCCGGTATGGCACATGAGCGCCCCGGCTGAACCTCTCGCCGCTGAGGCTCGCGTTGCGCCACGTCGCGTTTTGTGGGCGCTGCTGCGCAGCCCATCAGGCGCGGTGGGTCTGGCAATCGTGCTGCTGCTGATCGTGGTGGCGCTGCTGGCACCGGCGATTGCACCCTACGATCCCTATCGAATGGCATCAGGGCCGCGGCTGGCGGCACCTTCATGGGACCACTGGATGGGCACCGACCAGTTGGGGCGGGACGTGTTCTCGCGCGTGGTCTACGGCTCGCGGCTGACGTTGATGATCGGCACAATAGCCGTGGGAATATCACTGACCGCAGGATTGTTGCTGGGCCTGATTGCAGGCTATGCCGGTGGCTGGCCAGAGCGCATTCTGATGCGGTTGGTTGATGTTGTGTTCAGCTTCACAGAGATTGTCATCGCGCTGGCATGTCTTGCCATTCTCGGCGTGGGGCTGATCAACGCGATGATTGCCATCGGGATTGCCTCGATCCCATTTTACGCCCGGATCACTCATTCGGTCGTGCTGGTCGAGAAGAACAAGCCCTATTTCGAGGCCGCCATTGCTGCTGGTGCCTCGCATCTGCGGCTGATCTTTCTGCACTTGCTGCCTAATGTGATCCCTACGCTGATCGTGGTTGGCACATTGGGGGTATCCACCGCTGTTCTGGCTGCGGCGGGGCTGTCCTTTCTGGGGCTGGGGGCGCAGCCGCCACAACCGGAATGGGGGTTCATGCTGTCGTCGTCGCGCGATTTGATCAGCCGCGCGCCCTGGATGATGATCTTTCCCGGTCTTGCGATTGCGATCACGGTGCTGGGATTCAACCTGTTGGGTGACGGGGTGCGCGAAGTACTTGACCCCCGACAGAGGGCACGATGAGCGGGCCGCTGCTGAAGGTCCGCGACCTGAGCGTCGCCTTCGGCCCTGTGCAGGCGGTGGACGGGCTGTCCTACCATTTGCATGCGGGTGAAACGCTGGCTATCGTCGGCGAGAGCGGGTCGGGTAAGAGCGTGTCCTCCATGGCGCTGCTGGGGTTACTCCCGCAGCGCAGCGCGCGTATCACGCAGGGTGAGGCGATTTTCGAAGGCCAGAACCTGTTGCGGATGTCCGAACGTGAACAGCGACGCATCCGTGGCAATCGGATCGCCATGATCTTTCAGGAGCCCATGACCTCGCTGACGCCTGTCTTGCGCATCGGACAGCAACTGACCGAGGCCCTGACCGAGCATCGCGGTTTGAGCCAGCGAGCGGCCCGCGACAAGGCACTGGAAATGCTCAGGCTGGTGGATCTCTCTGATCCGCCACGCCGGATGCTCCAGTTCCCGCATGAATTGTCAGGGGGTATGCGCCAGCGGGTGATGATTGCCATGGCCATGGCGCTGGAGCCCGATATCCTGATTGCGGATGAGCCGACAACGGCTTTGGATGTGACAGTTCAGGCAGAAATTCTGGACCTGATGCGTGATGTTCAGGCGCGTTTCGGTACTGCGATTTTGCTGATTACTCACGATATGGGGGTCGTCGCAGAAATGGCCGACCGGGTGGTGGTCATGCATCGCGGCAAGAAGGTCGAGGAAGGGCCAGTCAAGACGATCTTTAACAACCCAAGGGCCGATTACACTGCGTCACTTCTGGCCGCAGTGCCGCGTCTGGGAGCCCGCAGTGCCGAGGATGGGCCAAGACCGATCATCGCGCAGCCCGCCCAGCCTGGCGAGGTGGTGCTGCATGCTGAGGGCATGTGCAAGCAGTTCGCCGGACGCGGAAGCCTGTTCGGGCGGTCCAGCGGCACTGTCGCAATGAAGGATGTCGGTTTTTCCGTGCGCGCGGGTGAGACGCTTGCGCTGGTGGGCGAAAGCGGGTCCGGAAAGTCGACCTCCGGTCGTGCTGTGCTGCGGTTGCTGGAAATTGATTCGGGACGCATCGCACTTGAAGGCGAGGATATGCGCGCCCTGTCGTCCCGCAGTCTGCGAAAGGCACGCCGGGCGATGCAGATGGTGTTCCAGGACCCCTTTGCCGCGCTCAATCCGAGGATCAGCATTGGTCGACTGATCGCTGAACCCATGCTGATTCACGGAATTGCGCAGGGCAGCGAACTCGATGACCGTGTTGCCGCGCTGCTGCGCCGCGTCGGGCTTGAACCCGACCATATGAAGCGCTTTGCTCACGAATTTTCAGGTGGGCAGCGTCAGCGCATCTGCATTGCCCGTGCCCTTTCGGTGGGGCCTAAGCTGATCGTAGCGGACGAACCCACCTCGGCGCTGGATGTCTCGGTGCAGGCGCAGGTGCTGGAACTCATGCTGGAGTTGCAACAAACCATGGGGCTGGCCTATCTGTTCATCAGTCATGACATGGCCGTGGTCGAGGAAATGGCACATCGCGTTGCTGTCATGCGTCAGGGTCGTATTGTCGAAATGGGCCCCAGACGGAATGTCCTGGATGCCCCCCGTCACCCCTATACGGGCGCTTTGTTGGCCGCTGTTCCCAAGCCTGACCCTGCTGCGCTGCGTCAGAAGCTGCCGCGCCTTAATCTGAAGGAGATACCCATGGGATCGCTCGTAGAAGTCGCCCCAAACCATTGGGTTGCGCAATGACTGTGGGTATCGGCATTGCCGGACCGGGTGCAGGGCGCGCTGCGTTGGCCGCACTTCATATGGTCGAGCGCGTTGGTCGCGGAATGCTGGGGGGGTTCGTCAGTCTGGCGGCCCTAGATGCACGGGGCAACCTGCACCGCGCCGAAACAGGGCGTGGTGGGGCAGCGGCGCTTTTTGCGGGCGCAATGCCCGAAGAAATTGCCAATGCGCCCCGTGTGGCTCTTATATCTTCCGGCCCGGACCGGCTGCCGCCGCTCAGCCAGTTCACCCCGGCAACTGCGGGCCTGGCCTGTATCAGTGGTCATCGATTGCCGAACATGCCCGCAGTGCCGGGCGGTGAAGCGGTGAACGTGCTCGCGTTGACCGCTATCGCGCAAGGCGGTGCCGCCCAGGATGTGCTGGATTCGCTGCTTGCACGATACCCTCAGGCCGATGCGGGATTGATTGCTGTGACGGCTTCGGGCGAGGTGGCGATGGCCAATAGCGCTCTTGTCGCAAAACGAACAGATGCAGGTGCATTGATGACCTGTGACGCGGGCCTGAAAATCGCCATTTTGCACAACGCTATCTTTCCCGTGAAAGGGCTTGCCGAGATCGCGGCGGGTGCAGCGATCGACAGTTGTGTGCCTGCCGATGCGTATGATTTTGAAATCAGCCTGACCGCTGGGGTGCCCCTGAATGCGTCAGAGCAGACCGGTGTGGAAATCGATGGTGATGGCAGGGTGATCGGCATCAATGGGCTGCACAAAGGATGGTTGGAGCCAATCTGGCAAGGCGCAGCTGCAATGCGCGGCAGCCCGGTGCTGCGCGGTGGTCGCCAAATCGGAACGCTTGTGTCCGAGGCCTATTGCATCGCACATCACGGCGTTTTGCGAAGCTGCGATGGGTTGGCATCGGTTCGGCTACAGGTTCGCGCGACCGAAGCTTCAAGTCAGTAAACGGAGGGAATTCATGAGCCGTAGTCTTGTCGTTGCTGCAGCGCAACTGGGTCCAATCGCACGAGGGGAGCTGCGGCGCTCCGTGGTCGATCGCATGATCGTCCAGATGAAGGAAGCCCATGAACGCGGTGCAACGCTTGTCGTTTATCCGGAGCTCGCTCTGACCAGTTTCTTCCCGCGCTGGTGGATGGAAGATCCGGCGCAGATTAACGCGTGGTTCGAACACAGCATGCCGTCAGATGACACGCGCCCGCTGTTCGAATGTGCAAGGCGGTTGGGTGTCGGATTCCACCTTGGTTATGCAGAGCTTACACCTCAAGGGCGCCGATTCAACACTGCCATTCTCGTCGGTCCGGATGGTTCCATGTTGGGAAAATACCGCAAGGTACACTTACCTGGTCATTTCGAACATGAACCTGAAAGGCCGTTTCAGCACCTGGAGAAGCGGTATTTCGAGAAGGGAGACTTGGGCTTTCCCGTCTTTGATGCCTTTGGCGGGAAACTGGGCATCTGTATTTGCAATGATCGCCGTTGGCCGGAAACCTGGCGGATGCTGGGTCTGCAAGGGGCGGAGCTCATCGTTCTCGGCTATAACACGCCCGCGCATTATCCGCCTGCGCCAGAGCACGATCATCTGCAGTATTTTCACAATGCGCTATCGCTACAGGCAGGAGCCTATCAGAATGGTGCATGGGCTGTGGGTGTGGCCAAGGCCGGCAATGAGGAAGGCTGCGATCTGATCGGTGGAAGCTTGATCGTTGCCCCAACAGGAGAAATCGTTGCGCAGGCAGCAAGTGTTGGCGACGAAGTGATAACGGCGCGCATCGACCTTGATCGCTGCTCTGAAATCCGGCGCAACATCTTCAATTTCAAGCTTCACCGTCAGCCGTCGGATTATGCACTTCTGGTGGAAAGGGATTGAAGGCCGAATGTACAATGGACTGGCTCAAGCCAACA
>SKGU01000265.1 GCA_007117255.1 Natronohydrobacter sp.
TCTTGGTGTAGTCCATATTTGCAGCAGCCATGTCAGCTCTCCTAGGTTCAATCTGTGGCAGATCGCCTTGTGCTCTCTGCTTGCCCACAGAATATGCATGCTGCAGCGCGGCATTTCAAGTTTTTTTTGCTGCAGCGCAGCATTTTTTCCGCGCGACATGCAAGCCTATGACATTGCGTCGTTTTTAGAGCTGACAACATAGGTTCCGGGGGCGTCTGCCAGCGCAGGATAGCCCGAATCACCTGGTATGCGTGGCTCCAGCTTTGCGCCGGAACGCTTGCGCAGCCACTCTTCCCATTGCGGCCACCATGATCCATCGTGGAACTGTGCCGCCTCCAGCCAGTCTTCGGGCTCACCTTCGGGCGCAGGCCCGGCATAATGGCCGTATTTCTTTTTGCTGGGGGGATTGATGATCCCGGCGATGTGGCCGGACTGGGCCAGCAAAAAGGTCTTGTCCTTGCCACCCATCTTGGAAATGCCACGGAAACTCGACCGCCACGCCGCGATGTGATCGGTTTCACAGGCGATCGCGCAAACAGGGTGCTTTATATCTGACAGCGAGACATCTTCACCACAAATACGGAACGTATCCGATGCGAAGCGGTCCCCCTGACACAGCCCGCGCAGATATTCCACTGTCATGCGTCCCGGCAGGTTGGTGCCGTCGCCATTCCAGTAAAGCAGGTCAAAGGCCGGGGGCGCTTCACCCATCATGTAGCTGCGGATTGCGGGACCATAGATCAGATCGTTCGAGCGCAGGAACGAGAAGGTCCGCGACATGAAGAAACTGTCGAGATAACCTTTTTCAGTGCATTCCGCTTCGATTCCGTTGACAAAATCATCTTCTAGAAACACGCCCACTTCGCCGCGGTCGGAAAAGTCGGTCAGCGTGGTAAAGAAGGTGGCAGAGCGCACGGATTTGTCTTTGCGCTTGTTCATCAGCGCAAGCGTCAGCGACAGGGTGGTCCCGGCGATACAGTAGCCGATGACATTGACCTGTTTTTCGTCGGTGATCTCGCGCGCGACGCGGATCGCCTCAAGATAGCCTTCCTCGACATAGGTATCCATGCCGACATCGGCAAAGGACGCATCCGGATTGACCCAGGACACCACGAACAGCGTGTAGCCTTGATCGACAATCCATTTGATCAAGCTGTTTTGGGGTTTCAGATCCATCACATAGAATTTGTTGATCCATGGCGGAAAGATGATCAGCGGTGTGCGATAGACCTTTTCGGTCGTGGGCGTATATTGAATCAACTCGAACATACGGTTGCGAAACACCACCTTGCCGGGGGTGGTGGCCAGATTCTCGCCCACCTTGAAGGCGTCCTTATCGGCCAGCGTGACCAGCAGATCGCCCTTGTTGGCCTCGATGTCGCGCACAAGGTTTTCAAGGCCGCGCACAAGGCTTTCGCCTTCGGTTTCGACCGCTTTCATCAGCGCATCCGGGTTGGTCGCCAGAAAATTCGTGGGCGCCATCATGTCGACGATCTGCTGGGTGAAATAGGACAGGCGGCGCTTTTCCTGATCGGGGATCGAATCCAGGTCCTGCACCGCGTTTGTCATGGCTTCGGTCGCCATGAGGTACTGTTGCTTGATATAATTGAAATAGGGATGCGTTTTCCAGAGCGGATTGGCAAAACGGCGGTCATCGGGGGTGTTGTCTGCAGGGGCCGCGATTTTGCCCCGGCGCAGGACTTCCTGCGCCTCGACATGATGCTTCAGCGCCTTGCCCCAGTAATTCAGTTGCTGTTCCAGTGCCTTGGAGGGGTTTTTGGCCATTTCGGTCCAATAGGCCGTGACGGCATGCAAGAACAGGTCCGAGTCGGGCGCTTGCAGGCTGGGTCGCGGCGTGTTGCGATGTGCCAGCGCATCGGTCAGGCGGTGGGTCAGCTCTTCGATCCGTGCCAAATTTGCCTGCATGCGCTGGAGTTTTTTATCATCATCATATTCGGAAGTTGTCATGGAACGAATTCCCCCCTATCCTTCGCAAGTGCAGCATTCAGCTGTTCATGCGATCTTAACGGCGCAGTGGTACGAATAAAAGCGACGATTCTTGCAAGAGTATGTCGCAACCATCACGGGGACAGACATGAAGGGTATGGCGACTTACGACCTTATGGAATCGATCCGTAATACGAATGAATGGATGGGGGCCTCGGCGCGGGCGTTCGCGTCTTACCCGGTCTGGGGCATGGCACCGAACCCGATGTTCAAAGTCATGTCTGCATGGGGTCGCGTGACCGAACGTAGCTTTGCGCGCATGGTGATCAAACCTGACTGGGGCATCACGTCTGTCGTGGCAGAGGACGGGCGCGACCATATTGTCGAAGAAGTTGTCGACATCGCACGCCCGTTCGGTGATCTGCTGCGGTTCAAGGTTCATGGACGCCCCGAAAAGCCTCGACGTGTTCTGATTTGTGCACCGATGTCGGGCCATTACGCGACACTTCTACGTTCAACCGTGGCCAGTTTGCTGCCGGACTGTGAAGTCTGGGTGACAGATTGGCATAATGCCCGTGATATTCCCGTGTCCGAAGGCAAATTTGATGTCGAGGATTACACGCTCTATGTTGCCGATTTCATGCGCCATTTGGGGCCTGACACGCATGTGATTGCTGTCTGCCAGCCAGTGCCGCTGGCGCTGGCCGCGACCGCATATCTTGCCGAGAAAGAACCTGATGCGCAGCCGCGCACCTTGACGCTGATCGGCGGCCCGGTGGACCCTGATGCCGCAGCGACCGAAGTGACCGATTTTGGCCGCCGTGTCACTATGGGGCAACTTGAACATCTGGCAATTCAACGAGTCGGGTTCAAATACAAAGGCGTCGGAAGGCTGGTCTATCCGGGTCTGTTGCAGTTGGGCGGGTTCATTTCCATGAATATGGAACGCCATGCGCAGGCTTTCGTCGACAAGATTTCCGCCGAAGCGCGTGGTGAAGCAGGCGAGCGTGACAAGCACAATCGGTTTTATGACGAATATCTGTCCGTCATGGACATGACCGCTGAATTCTACCTTTCGACGGTCGAGCGTATCTTCAAGAAGCGCGAAATCGCAAAGGGCACATTCTCGGTGGATGGGCATACGGTCGATTGCTCGAAAATCACCAAGGTTGCGGTCAAGATTGTGGAAGGCGAGAAAGACGATATCAGCGCGCCCGGTCAGTGCCTTGCCGCGCTGGACCTGTTGACGGGACTGTCTGACGCGCAAAAAGCCAGCCATCTGGAACCCGGTGCGGGCCATTACGGCATCTTTGCAGGCAAGTCATGGCGCAACAACATCCGGCCCTTGGTGATGGAATTCATGGACACGCATTCCGGTGGCGGCGGGCAGGGGGCTGCGCGGCTGAAAGTGGCGGCGTCAAACACCTGATCTCCAATCTGGCGATACCCAAAGCCCCGGACCCTGTCCGGGGCTTTTTTGCCTGTGGCGTCAGCGCAGAACCATCCAGACCGCGACACCTGCAAGCCCAACCGCCGCGCCACGATTGAGCCGCCGCGCCGTTGCATCGCGTTGCCAGTGGCGCAAAAGCCTGTTGCCTGCCCATGTCCAGACAGTGAAGGCCAGCAGATTGTTCAGCGTGAACAGGCAGGTGATCCAGACCACGCGCAACGCGTCCGCGTCAGCAGACAGGAATTGCGCAAACATGGCGGCGATGATGGCATAGGCTTTCGGGTTCAGGATCAGCAGGATGGCCCCATCCAGGATGCGTGCCCGGCGGATGCCTGACGTGCCGCCCACCCCGCCCGCCTGCCAGAAACGCCATGCCATCCACAACACATAGCCCGCGCCCAGCATGGCCATGATCTGCGCCAGATCAGTTATGCGGCTGGCCAGCGCGCCAAAGCCAAGACCGATGGCAAAAGTCACCAACAATGTGGCTGCGTGATAGCCCAGCGAGGCAGGCCAGCTTGCCCGCAGGCCCGACTGCGCGCCAAGCGCCGCAAAGAACAGGTTTCCCGGCCCCGGTGACCATGCCAGTGGTAGCAGGAACA
>SKGU01000331.1 GCA_007117255.1 Natronohydrobacter sp.
ACACGACAAAAATCTGGTGGGATATCCGCCCCTCTGCCCGGTTTCCGACGCTGGAGGCGCGCATCTGCGATGTCATGCCGATCATGGAACACACGCTGACCATCGCCGCGATGGTGCAATCCATCACGCGGATGCTGGTCGAGCTGCGCCGCCGCAACCAGCGCTGGCGGATTTATGACCGTTTCCTGATCGCTGAAAACCGCTGGCGGGCGCAGCGCTACGGGCCGCGCGAAGGCTTGCTGGATATCGGCAAGGGCGCGGTCGTGCCGATGGGGGAGCTGATCAATGAGCTGATCGAGCTACTGGAAGCCGACGCGATGGTGCTGGATTGCCTCAATGAATTGCGCGCCGCGCAAGATATTCTGGCCGCGGGTACCAGTGCCGAGCGACAGCGCGCGACCTATGCGAAGGCGCAAGCGCAGGGCGCGGGCCCGGATGACGCGTTACGCGCCGTGGTGCATAGTCTGATCGAGGAATTCGGGCAGGGCTTGTGACCCACGCCGGGGTAGGGTGCGTGCTCAGCACGCATCCTACGTCACCTGCCGCTCACTCCAGCGCGCGCACGCGCTGCAGCAGGGGCATCAGCGCGCTCATATCCGGGCCATGCGCCTGCCCGGTCAGCGCCTTGCGCAACGGCATGAATAGCCCCTTGCCCTTGCGTCCGGTGGCGTCCTTGACGGCCCCGGTCCAGTCTTTCCACGCCTCAGGCCCGTAAGGGGGCGGTGGCAGTAGGCGCAGCGCCTGTTCCACGAACTCTGCATCCTCTGGCGCGATCTCTGGCTCTGCCCCATCGCGGCACAGCGCCCACCAAGCGCCCAGATCATCCAGCTTGCCGATATTCTCGCGCGCGACCTCCCAGAATTGCGGCGCGATTGCCTCTGGCACACCCAGTGCCATGATCTGATCAGCCACGGCAGCAAAGGGACGGCCTTGCAGATCGCTGCGCGTCAGCGGCCAGAGGTCTTCGGCGTCGAACTTTGTGGGGGCCGATCCGAATTGCGACAGATCGAACCCCTCCGCGATCTCGTCCAGTGTCATGCGCAATTCGACTGGCTGGCTGGAGCCAAGCCGCGCCATCAGTGACAACAGCGCCGCAGGCGTCACACCGGCGGCCCGCAGGTCACGCAAGGACAATGTGCCAAGACGCTTCGACAGCGCCTCACCCTGTGCCCCTGTCAGAAGCGAGTGATGCGCGAAGGTAGGTGGGGTGCCCCCCAGCGCCTGAATGATCTGGATCTGTGTGGCCGTATTCGTCACATGGTCTGACCCACGCACGATATGCGTGACCCCCATATCCATGTCATCGACCACCGAGGCCAGCGTATACAGCACCTGCCCATCCGCCCGGATCAGCACCGGGTCTGACACGGAGGCCGCATCAATCGACAATGCCCCAAGGATCCCGTCTTCCCATTCGATCCGTTCCTGATCGAGCAAGAAGCGCCAGTAGCCTGCGCGCTCTGCCTTCATGCGCAGGCGCATCGCATCATCCATCTGCAGCGCCGCGCGGTCATAGACTGGCGGTTTGCCCATGTTGAGCTGCTTCTTGCGTTTCAGGTCCAACTCGGTCGGTGTTTCAAAACACTCATAGAACCGCCCATCCGCGCGCAACTGATCTGCCGCCGTCGCGTAGCGGTCCAGCCGCCTGGACTGTTGCTCGATCCGGTCCCAGCCAAGCCCCAGCCAGTCAAGATCTTCTTGAATCCCGTCGATATATTCCTGCTTCGAGCGTTCCTGATCCGTGTCATCCAGCCGCAGGATGAATTGCCCGCCGGATTTCTGCGCGATCAGATAGTTGAAAAGCGCCGTGCGCAGATTGCCAATATGCAAATAGCCCGTGGGCGAGGGCGCAAAGCGGGTGATAATGCCAGTCATGGGTTGCGACCTTTGTAAGAAACCAGCCTTCCTGTTTCATATGGTATGATGCGTTGCAAGTCCCGTCCCATGCGCAAAATCCTGCCAATCGGGATTTTGGCCAAGACATACAGGCGCGTCAGAGCTAGTTTTACGCCAGAGTTGTGTCATCGAAGTGATTGGTCCGGAGGAAGAAATGCGTCTGATAAAAGCCCTGATCGCCATGGTTGTCGGCCTTGTCATCTTGCTGGGCGCAGCGCTTGTACTTTTGCCGACGCAGCGCATCGCCAATCTGGCGGCGGCACAGTTTCAGACAGCAACAGGCCGCACGCTCAGTTTCGGCGGCGATGTGAAGCCCAGTTTCTACCCTGTGATCGGGGCCACGGCGCAGAATGTCAGCATCGGCAACCCTGACTGGGCCGGAGAGGGGCCAATGCTGGAAGCGGGCGAAATGGATATCGGCCTGAATCTGGCCGCGCTGATCCGGGGCGATATCGACGTGCAGCGTATCATCTTGCAGGAACCACGCCTGCATCTGAAGCGTGATGCATCCGGCCGCATGAACTGGGATTTCACCACCCCCGGCGATGCGCCAGTCGATGCGGTGCCGCGTGATGCGCGCGCGCGTTCCATCTCGTTGACAGAGGGGCGAATCATCGGTGGCAGTTTGCGTTTCGAGGATGCGCAATCCGATACAAACTTGCTGCTTGACGGGCTGGAGGCGAGCTTGCGCCTGCCAAGCCTGGCAGGAGAGGCGCATCTCAGCGCATCGGGGCGGCTGAACGGGCAGGCCCTTGAGCTGACCGCCAGCACCGATCACGCTGAACGCTTCTTGTCAGGCGCTGTCACGCAGGTGATGTTTGACACCACGGCAGCCGGGGCCACCATCACATTCGCCGGGCGCGCAGGGCTTGAAACGCTCACTGCCGAAGGCCAGCTTCAGGCAAACATCCCCGCGCTGCGGCCGCTGATGCAGATGTTGGGCCAGATTGGCGGCGACATCGCGCCGGACTATCTGCCGTTGGGGCTGAATGGTCAGATCACCCGCACGGCCGATGGTCGGCTGTTTGCGCGGGATGCTCAGTTTCGGGCAGGCGCGATCCGGCTGTCAGGTGCGGCGGATCTGGTGCCGGGGGGCGAGCGACCTCGCCTGACAGGTCAGTTTTCGGGCGATGTGCTGGACCTGCGCTCTGCGGGCGGCACGGGCAGCGGCGCCGCCGCGCAGGCCGAACAGGCAGGCTGGTCACGCGCCCCGATTGATGCCTCGGCGCTTGGGCTGATGGATGCCGATATCTCGCTGACCCTGGCGGGGTTGCGCACCGATGTGACCACGCTTGGCCAGACCCGGCTGGGCATTTCCATCGACCGGGCGCGCGCCGTGCTGGATCTGCGCGAAGTGGCTTTGTTCGGGGGCCAGCTTGGTGGCGAATTTGTGATGAACAATCGCTCCGGCCTGTCAGTCGGCGGCAATCTGCGTCTGCGCGCCATCGACCTCTTGCCGCTTCTGACCGAGATGGCCGATTACCGCCGCCTGCAGGGTCAGGCGAATCTGGACCTGCAATTCCTCGGCGTCGGCAACTCCCTGCATGCGATCATGCAGTCCTTGCGGGGCGAAGGGCGATTGGTTTTTTCACAGGGTGAAATAATCGGCTTCGATCTGGCGGGAATGCTGCGCAACCTGGACATGTCCTACATGGGCGAGGGAAATCGCACGGTTTATGATGCGATAAATGGCACATTCACGATATCCGACGGGGTTTTGCGCAATGAAGACCTGCTGATGGAGGCCTCGCGCTTTTCCGTGACCGGGCAGGGCACGGTCGGGCTTGGCGCGCGCAATCTCGACTACCGTGTGGTGCCTGCGGCGGTGCGCGGCGATGACACGTTCCGCGTGCCGCTGATGATTACCGGACCATGGGACGCGCCACGTTTCCGGCTTGACATGGAGGCGCTGGCACGCGAGCAGCTGCGCGCCGAACAGGAGCGGTTGGAAGAGATCGCCCGCGAGGAAGCGCGGCGTCTGGAAGAGCGGACGCGATCAGAGGTCGAGCAGCGCCTGGAGCGGGAATTGGGCGTCGAGCGCGAAGAGGGCGAGCGCGTGCAGGACACGATCCGGCGCGGGGTGGAGCAGGAAA
>SKGU01000023.1 GCA_007117255.1 Natronohydrobacter sp.
AAAGGCTGCTCTACAAAGAGGCGGATTTTTGCGCGGGGGCTGTTGCTGTCCATGGGGCCAAGACTATGACCGAGAGCAAGCAAAGGCCAGAGGGTCAGATGCAGGAAGGCCGTGTTGCTGATGCCACTACGGCCAATTGGGTGGATCAATATGCGCCCGATGATCTGAAACCTTACCTGCGCCTGTCACGCGCGGATCGGCCCATTGGCACATGGCTTTTGTTGCTGCCCTGCTGGTGGGGGCTGTTTCTGGGCGCGGCCTCTGCGCCGGAAACGGCAGGCTGGCTGACATTCTGGATATTTGTCGCCTGCGGTTTGGGTGCGTTCCTGATGCGCGGTGCTGGCTGCACATGGAATGACATTACGGACCGCGATATTGACGACAAGGTTGCGCGCACCCGGTCGCGGCCCATCCCGTCAGGTCAGGTCACTGTGCGCCAGGCGATGATCTGGATGGGTGCACAGGTGGCAATTTCGGCGATGATCCTGTTCACCTTCAACTGGGTGGCCATCGGGCTGGGGATGATGTCGCTGGGTCTGGTTGCGATCTACCCCTTTGCCAAGCGGTTTACATGGTGGCCACAGGTCTTTCTGGGGCTGGCGTTCAACTGGGGGGCATTGCTGGCATGGACCGCGCAGACTGGTTCGGTTGGGTTGCCTGCGGTGTTCCTGTATCTGGCAGGCATAAGCTGGACGCTGTTTTACGACACGATCTATGCGCATCAGGACCGCGAGGATGATGAACTCATCGGCGTCAAATCCACAGCGCGGCTTTTTGGGGACAAGACCGATACATGGCTGCGCTGGTTTCTGGTGGCGACAGTGGTTCTGATGTCGCTGGCGGTGATCTATGCATTGGCGCCGCTGGCCGATCCGCTGAAAATGTCGCTGGGGCTGGCCGGGGCTTGGGCGCTGGGCTGGCACATGAACTGGCAGCTTGGTCGGCTGAACATCGATGACACGGAAATGTGCTTACGCTTGTTCCGGTCAAACCGCGATGCCGGATTGCTGGCTGCGCTGTTTCTTGCCATCACGATTTTCGTGTGATTGCGCCTGATGCGCCGACTCGCTAGGGGACAGCCATGACCGAGAAATTCGCTATCCTGACACAATGGCTGCGATCTGCAGCGCTTGGCACAACGTCTTCTCAGAAGGCTCTGGTCCTTATGAGCGTTGCGTTTGTGCTGGCGGCCATCCTGTCCTTCGCCGCTGCGTCGCTTGCGGCGCGCGGGATCGAATATGTCGTTGAACGTGATACAACAACGGCCCTATCGGATCAGGGTCTGGATTGGGCCGAAGTCGCAACGGATGGTTTGTTGCTGACGCTGCGCGGCGAGGCAGCAAGCGAGGCAGAGCGGTTTCGCGCGATCAGCACAGTCTCTACTGTTGTCGCGGCAGAGCGGGTGATTGATGAGATCACGGTCGCCCCGTCGATGGAAGTTGCCGCCCCACGCTTTTCGATGGAGATTTTGCGCAACGGCTTGGATGTGTCCATGATCGGGTTGGTGCCGGCGGATTTCGATACAACACAAGTGGTGTCACGGATCGAGGCGATTGACTCAGAGATTTCGGTTGTGAACATGCTGGAAACAGCAAGTCACCCTGTGCCTTTCGGATGGGAACAGGCTGTGTCTTATGGGCTGGACGCACTGGGGCTGATTCCCACGAGCAAGATTTCCATTGGTGCGGATCAGGTCGAAGTGACAGGGCTTGCTGGCAGCGAGCGTGAACGTGATGAAATGCGTGACAAATTGACGCGCGATCGCCCTCGTGGCCTGATTGCAAGCGTTAGTATTTCTGCACCGCGTCCGGTGATTACGCCCTTTACCTTGCGCTTTGTGATCGACGAGGCAGGCGCACGATTTGATGCTTGCTCTGCTGATACACCTGAGGCGCGTGCCGCGATCCTGTCGGCTGCGCGCGCAGCGGGTGCGACGGGTGTTCTGAATTGCACCATCGGGCTGGGCAGTCCAACGCCGCGCTGGCAAGCTGGCGCAGTCGAAGCGATCCGCGCGCTGGCGCAGGCGGGTGCGGGAAGTGTGACGCTTGCAGATGCGGATATCTCGCTTGTGGTGCCAAGTTCGGTAGCTTCAGAGGTGTTCGACCAGACTGTCGGGGCGCTGGAAAACCGGCTGCCCGATGTTTTTTCGCTGGATGCAACGCGTCTGCCACCCAGTGATGAGGATATTTTGCGCAGCGAAGATGTGCTGGAATTCGTCGCCAGCCGTTCGCAGGAGGGGGCTGTGCTTTTGCGGGGGCGGTTAAGCGACGAACGGCTGCGCGACGCTGTGCAATCTCTGGCACGCGCAGAGTTTGGTTTGCCTGCAGTCCAGATGAGTGCACGTCTTGACCCTGATCTGCCAGAGGGATGGCCGCTGCGCGCCTTGCTGGCCGTCGATACGCTGGCGCAACTTGAATATGGCATGGTGCGTATGCGCCCGGACCGGTTCGATGTGTCGGGTGTGTCCGGAAACGAATCTGCCTCGGAAGACATTTCGCGGGTTCTGGCCGACAAGCTGGGGCAGGGGGCAGTGTTCAACTTGAACATCCGGTATGATGAGCGCTTTGATCCGATAGCCATGCAGCCAACGCCAGCGCGTTGTGAACGATGGATTCAGGAAATCCTGGACGGAGAGCAGATTACCTTTGATCCTGGGTCTGCATCAATCGTGACGGGGGCAGCCCGCTTGCTGGACAAGATCGCTGAAACGCTGCGAGAATGCGGTCGCATGGAAATGGAAATCGCCGGTCATACTGACAGTCAGGGTGGACTGGAAGGCAATATGCGTCTGAGCCAACGTCGCGCTGAAGCTGTGAAGGCTGCGCTTCTGGGACGTGGTGCGCCTGTGGGTGATTTTGTCGTCATGGGGTATGGTCCCGAATTTCCCATTGCTGACAATTCCACCGCCGCCGGACGAGAGGCAAATCGTCGAATCGAATTCAGGCTGATCGGCGCGTCGGCGGAGGCAGCGGCGGCAGAGCGCGCGCAAGCCGCTGGCGCTGAGGTCGAGGACCAGACCGCGACAGCGGCGGATGAGACCGCAGCACCGAGTGAAGACGATCTGGAAATTGTCGTGACAGAGGGCGCGGGCGATTCGCCGCGTCCGCCAGAGCGACCGCAACGATGAAAAAGCAGGCTGACCAAAGGTCAGGGAACCTGCGAGCGAGGGTAGAATGAACCGGACAGAATTTGTCATAGTCACAGCAATAGTCTTATTCGTGGCTTTTGGGCTTGGATGGTTCGCGAACTGGCTTGTTCATCGCTTTACTCGTGTGCGTCAGCAGGATCTGGGAGAGTTGGACCGCATGGCGCAGGCTTTGCACGAAGCTGAACTTATCCGCGATCAGGCCATTGAGTATGTCGAAACCCGCGAACGAGATCTGACTGCGCGTCTGGCACAGACCGAAGCGGAACTGCGCGCCGCGATGGACGGGCTACGCGAGGCGCGATCCGAGGCAGAATACTATCGTGCGCAGATCGAGGGCACCAAGTAGCTGTGCTGCGGCGCGTGACGTTGACAGCGCTCAGGATGGCGTGTTTCCGCGCCTGACGGAAACGTGACAAGCTCTGCGCCGCTTTGCTGACTTGTACAGTAACAGCAAGTGAGCTGCCATTTTTCTGTATCTTTGGGCAGTTTGGCGCTATGATCGTGGCACCACCAACCCCGTTCGCGCATCTGGATCCGTCGCGCGGGGTTTTTTCCCCTTGGCTTCGTGGCTGACTTGGTCTAGGGAACCCGCTCGTCTGGGGTGCGAATTTCGGTTCGTGGCCACAGATGATTCGTCCGAGACGGTGGGTGGTGTTCTTAACCATAAATCCTGCCTGAGACGGGAGTGGAACAATAAGGTTTCGGGGACATTTCCTCGGGCGATATTGGGAAGGCCCGTTCGGACTTCATGTCAGACGCAAGTCTGGCGTAACGAGCCGGAGGGGAAACCCTCTGATAATTGGAGAGACCCTGTGGATAGAGCCCAAAAAG
>SKGU01000057.1 GCA_007117255.1 Natronohydrobacter sp.
GCCGGCTCTTCGAAATCAGTGCGGATGCTGGTCTCGATCAGGTCCTGCATTTCAGGCGACAGGCTGTTCCAGCGGTCAAGATTGATGGCGGTAACCACCGGATCCCAGCCGCCCAGTGGCAATGTGACAAGATGGGTCGAAACTTCCCACCAGCCTGCGTTGTAGCCCGATCCACCGCCCGTGACCGCGCAATCGATCGCGCCGCGTTGCAGTGCACCCGGCACCTCGCCGAAATCGACATTCACGCCTTCGGCCCCCAAAGCCTCAAGGAACTGCGCTGTCATCCGGCCTGAGCCGCGTATCTTGAGCCCGCGCATGTCATCCAGCCCACCTACTTCGGTGTTGCAAAAGACGATCTGCGGCGGATAAGGCGCGATTGCCAGCACATGGCTGTTGAACCGGTTGCGGAAAATATCCTGCACCATCGGACGGGCGGCGTCACTTTTCGCGCGCGCGGCAGCGGCATCCATGGCGATCAGCGGCACGTCCAGCGCTTCGAGTTCCGGCGCATCCGCAACAGCATAATCGCCCACAGTCATGGCCACGTCATATACGCCATCGCCCAGCAGGTTGAACACATCGCCTACACCCAGACCCATTTCATTATGTGTGGTCAGCGCGACTTCCAGTGCGCCATCAGACGCAGCGGGCAGGGTTTCGTTCCAGAACGGGGCTTCAAACTGCTGGTGCAGCGGCAGGTTGGACCAACTGCCGACGACCGAGAGCATTTCGGCGCTGGCGGGCATCGCAAGCGCGCTGGTGAGCAAGAGACTGGAGGCAAGTTTCAGTTTCATCATTTTCTCCACTGTTGGGTTTCTTGATTAGGGTTTCCAGATGGGCAGAGCTGCATCTTCGTCAACGTCACTTATCAGCATGTGTCCGGGCGCGTGACTGATCACCAGCGGGATGTCTGCGGCCAGCAGCGCATTCTGCGAGGTGACACCACACGCCCAGAAAACAGGCACCTCATCGGGCTGAATGCGCACAGGATCGCCCCAGTCAGGACGGTCCAGCGCGGTGATTCCAATGGCGGCGGGGTCACCCACATGCACTGGCGCGCCATGCGCAAGCGGGTAGCGGGCGCAAATCTCGACCGCGCGAGGGACGTCACCACCGCGCAGCGGCCGCATTGACACCACCATGTCACCACCGAACCGGCCGCCCTGTTCCAGCGGCAGCGTGGTGCGATACATTGGAACTGTCGTGTTCTGTTCGACATGGCGCATGGGGATGCCTGCTGCCATCAGCGCGCGCTCGAAGGTGAAGGAACAGCCAAGGGCGACTGTGACCATATCCTCGCGCCAATGCGCGGCAACATCCGTCACTTCTTCAGTGAACTGGCCATTACGATAAAGCCTGTAGCGCGGCAGATCATGGCGGATATCCAGATCAGGGCCTAGCGTCGGCAATGCGGGATCGCCGGTTTCACCCACACCTACAATCGGGCAGGGCTTGGGGTTACGCAGGCAGAAGCGCAGGAAATCCAGCGCGTATTCCGCAGGAAGAATGGCGATATTGCATTGCAGCTTGCCCGGTGCCAGCCCGGCGGTGTGACCTGTGAAGGCACCAGAGCGGATGGCTGCGCGCAGCTCTGCCATGCTGTTCAATCCGGAAATGCTCTGAATTGTCATGCGACCCCGTCATGCGAACTGAATTCCATGAGACGGATCGTCGCGGATTGCGGGTATCAAATCAAATCGTATTATGTGATGGGTTGTGATCAGTTCAGGTGATCACATGGCACCTGCAATCCGGGCTGCAAGATGCGCGCAACGCTCTGCCATGGAGTTGCGTGGCTCTGCCATCCAGGATGCGGTGAAATTCAGCGGCGAGGGCGTCCAACCCGGATCAAAGGCTTGCAATTGTCCGCTTGTGACTCGGTCTTGCGCCAATGCAGTCGGGATCGGCCCAATCCCGATGCCCGATGCAATCATCTGGATACTGGCCGAGAGCGAGGCGCAGCTGAACACCCGCACGCCGGGGCCGTGGCGGCGGGTCAACTCCTCGACCAACTCGCGATAGGGGCGGGTGTTGCGTGCATAGCTGATCACCGGAGTTGTCAGGAAATCGGGGTCAGGGCGGTTTGCGGCCCGGTACCAGCCCAGATCAAAACTCGGCAGCGCGACATTATTGACCGTATAGGCCGAAACCGGCCCCATCAAAAGCGCCAGATCGAGTTGGCCCGCAAGCAGCGCCTCGCGCAGGTTGAAGGAGATATCGACCGTCAATTCCAGTGTCAGACGTGGATAATCGGTGTTCAGCTGCTCCAGAAACCGGGGCAGCCATGTTTCCGCAATGGTTTCCGATGCGCCCACGCGAAACAGCCCTTCCAGCCCGGTCGGATCGCTGACCCTCTGGCGTATTTCGTCCTGCACAAAGGCGATTTGTTCGGCATAGCCGCGCAGCAATTCGCCCTCGCGTGTCAAAACCACACCGCGTGTAGTGCGTTCAAACAGCTTGACCTGAAGATGATCTTCCAATGCTTGCAACCGGGCTGTGACAGCGGGTTGCGAGATGTTCATCTGTTCAGCCGCGCGGCGCACACCTTGCAGGCGTGCGACCCAAAGAAACGTTTGCAACTGGTCAAGGGTCACGACGCGCGCGCACCGTCGAACTGATGCAATGCGATACCCTCGGCGCTGAGTGCTGCATGCAGCGCCTGCGCCAATGCTACTGCGCCTGATGTGTCGCCATGCAGACAGATCGTGTCGATCTGTGCGGGCAGATGTGTGCCTTCAGCCGTGATGATCGCTCCCGCACGCAGCATCGCGAGGATGCGTGCGCAGACCTGATCCGCATCATGGATCACCGCGCCGGGCAAACGGCGGTCCATCAGTAAGCCGTCTTTGGTATAGGCGCGATCTGCAAAGATTTCCTGCGCGACGCGCGCGCCCAGAGACCGCGCCGCGCGCGCTTGTGCCGTGCCGGAAATGACCATGACGACGATCTCCGGGTCCACTGCCAATGCGCCTGCATAACAGGCGCGGGCCAGTGTTTCATCCTCGGCGGCCATATTTGCGAGGGCGCCATGAAGCTTGAGATGCCGGACCTCTCCGCCCGCTTGACGTGCCATCGCCTGCGCTGCCCCCAGTTGATAGGCCACCAGATTGCGGGCTTCGACAGGTGTGATCTGCATGCGCCGCCGCCCGAAACCCTGCAGATCGGGCAGACCGGGATGTGCGCCTATGCCCACCTTGTTTTCTACCGCAAGCGCCATTGCCTGCGCTATCACATCCGGGTCGCCCGCGTGAAAGCCGCAGGCAATATTGGCTGAGGTGATGACTTTCAGCAAAGCGGCATCCGCGCCCATGGGCCACGGGCCGAAGCTCTCGCCCATATCCGCATTCAGATCGATCCGTGTGATCATGCCCCAGCCCTTTCCAGATCATCGCCACAAGTGACCCCGCTGATCAATTGATACGCCAGAAGATCGGCAATGTCATGCGGGTCGCGGATCAGCGGGCGCAATGCGCGGCGCAGGTCCGCGCGGCGCTTGGCCTCTGCGTGCTCCTGCGCGACAGCCTCGTCCAGTGTCACAAAGCGAAACCGCAGAGCGGCACCGGCTGGCGCCTGCGCCAGTCGCGGCAGATCGCAGGGCAGAACCGTGCCGATGCGTGGATAGCCCCCCGTGGTCTGGCATTCCGACATCAGCACAAAAGGCGCGCCATCGCCGGTGATCTGCACATCGCCCGGCACGATCGTTTCCGACAGGATTGATAGTCCCGACGGCACCCCAAAACCCGGACCCTCACTCACAAGCCGCTGGCCCATGCGATTGCCGCGCGCATCTTTGCAAAAAACGGTCGCACAAAAGCGCTCGCGCTCACTGTCAGGAAACAGCGCTGTCTGCGGTGTCTCCACAAGCCGCAATGTGCCGCCGTCAAAGCGGGGCAAAGGCGTGAAGGTCATTCCACTGCGCGTGTCCTTATCCTTGCCCAGCGGCAGCCTGTCGCCACTGGCCAGCATCTTTCCCAGTCC
>SKGU01000247.1 GCA_007117255.1 Natronohydrobacter sp.
AATCTGGAACGTCTCCTGGCCCCGCGCCCTGGCGTGGACTGGCCCCATGCGAGCGCCGTGATTGCGCATGATCGCGAACTGGCCGGGACCGGAATTACCACAGTATTCGACGCGCTCCGCGTCGGATCTTTGTCTCGCGATGATGCGCGGGGCCGTGGCCGCTATGCGCGCGCATTGGCCAGCGAGATCCTGGAAATGCGCGAAATCGGGTCGTTGACGATCAGCCACTTTCTGCATTTGCGCGCCGAAATCTGTTCTGAAACCCTGATGGACGAATTGGACGAGTTCGGCCCTGATGACCGCATCGGCATTGTCAGCCTAATGGACCACACGCCCGGCCAACGCCAGTTTTCCGATCTGGAACAATTACGCAGATACATGCGTGGAAAATATGGCATGTCAGAGGCAGAGTTCGAAGCCCATGTTGCCCGCCAGCAGGACCTAGGTGAACGGGTGCGGGGGCCACACGAGGCCGCTGTTGTTGCGGCAGCACGCAGCTATGGGGCAACTTTGGCCAGCCACGATGATACCACGCGCGCACAGGTCACGGCCTCGGCGCGTCATGGAGTACGGTTGGCGGAATTTCCGACCAGTCTGGAAGCGGCACATGCCTGCCATGACGAAGGGATCGCTGTGATGATGGGGGCGCCGAACCTGATCCGCGGCGGGTCGCATTCTGGTAATGTGGCCGCGTCCGAGCTTGCGGCGGCTGGGCGGCTGGACATCATGTCATCCGACTATGTTCCGGCGGCCTTGCTGCTTGGGGCGGTGCGCCTTGGCTTGTCCAGCGGCAACCTTGCCACGGGCTTCCGGGCAGTCACATCTGAGCCCGCGCAAGCGGTTGGTCTGTCGGACA
This sequence comes from Natronohydrobacter sp., assembly GCA_007117255.1. Lineage (GTDB taxonomy): Bacteria > Pseudomonadota > Alphaproteobacteria > Rhodobacterales > Rhodobacteraceae > Roseinatronobacter. The sequence goes on from SKGU01000247.1 coordinate 857, forward strand.
GGGGGGCGCTCAGGATTGGTCTTCGTGCGGACATGATCCGTGTCGCCTTGCCAAAGGCGGTCCCCATGATCCGTCAGGTCTGGGTCAAGGGGGAGCGTATAAGTTGAAAGCGAAAGCAGGTCTTGTCATGGCCTTCTTCAGAGACAGAGGCTCCGAGAAAGCCCAGGCGGCTTGGTTCCAGCGCGCCGCAGGCGGAGACGTGCTTGACCTGCAAGGACACGGGTTATGGCCGGGCCGAAAGCTGGCGCGGCTGATTTCGCAGTTCAATCCCGATATCATCCATATCGCAATTGAAGGCCCGCTTGGTTGGGCGGCGCGGCGCTTGTGTCTGCGACGCGGGCTTGCATTCTCGACGTCGTTTCACACGAATCTTCCGGCCTATATCGCGCGGCGGGCTCCGCGCGCGCCGCTTGTCTGTACCGTACCTGTCGTGAGGGGCACTCGAAAACAGCTATTCCGATTGCTGGTCCAGCTTTATCTGATGGCTCACACAACCTTTCGGACCAATCGCATGAAGATCAAACGAAGGAGGCATCTGAACAGGTTTGTGGCGTTCCGCCCCGGATAGTGAAAGGCTCAGACCATGACCGATCGTCGGCGCTGTGCTGGCAAGACATCCGGCCCAGATCGTCTGCATGGCACGATGGCTATGGCCAGCGATGATGCGGCGCACTGCGCTGTGCTCGATCAGCTGCACAAGCGTATCCGCGTTCTTGAAGCCGGGATTGTCCAGATGGGGTGCGCCCGTCACGAAGGGTGGGTGGTGCAGCGCCAGCAGTGCAGGCTCGCGCGAATTGCCAAATACACCCGCCAACCAGTCCAGCCGCACGCTGTCCAGTCCGGGGCCCCCATCTGGCAGTGTGCTCTCCAACGCGATCAGTTGCAAATCGGCAATCTTGGCTGTGTAGCTCAGATGGTCAGGGGCAAAATCGGCCCAGCCATCAAAGGCGATGCGAAAACCTGCAGGGTTGTCATGATTGCCGGGTATAGGCCAAAGCGGGACCGGTGCCTCGCGCAAAAGTGGCAGCGCATGCGCATAGCCTTTTGCGCTGCGCTCGATGATATCGCCCGTCAGGACAATCGCATCAGGTTTGATATCCATCGCAGCGATCTGCGCGAAGGCCTGCAGCAGGGCATCCGCGTGATCATGGAACGGTTCGGCGCCATCGTCGCGCAAATGCGGATCGGTCAGCTGCGCGATCAGGGCCATGGCGTCAGCCTGAAAATGCGCTGCTGCCCTGGCGTGCCAGCCAGAGATTGACGGCAAGCAAGATGCCAGACGTGATTGTAATCGCCACCATACTCATGGCCATGCCGGTCTGCACCGAGCCTTGCTCGAATTGGGAGAAGACGAAAGTGCCCACGGTGCGCATCCCCGCCGGTGCCAGCATGACCGAGGCCACCAATTCGCGTGAGGCAATCGCAAAGACCAGCATCATCGCGGCGATAAGCGAGGGGGCCATCAGCGGCAGGGTCACATGGCGTAGCGCCTGCATCTGACCTGCGCCGGCCACCCGCGCGGCATCATCGAGCGAGCCGGAAATCTGGCGCAACCGCGCGACCGCATAGCGGATCGGATAGGGCAGCAGGATGCCGATATAGGCGATCAGCAGGATCGCGGCTGTGCCGTAAAGCGAAAGTGGTTGATAGGGCGAGTTCCAGAACAGGATGATGCCCACCGCCAGCACGATGGCGGGGATCGCATTGGGCAGCACTGACAGCCCGTCCATCACCGCCCGCCCGCGCCCGGAGCCACGCACCACGATATAGGCGACCAGCCCACCAATAGTGGCTGTGGCAAAAGCCGTCAGCACGGCCAGCCAGCCAGAGGTTATCAGTGCCTGCCAGGCATGGCTGCCAGAGCGGAAGAGCGGCTCATAGTGGCGCAGGTCGAAATTCGACCAGCTTAACCCGCCCGAAATTGTGCCCATGAAGGAGGTCACCGTAATCGCCGCCAGCGGGATCACCACGCCAATCAGCGCCACCATCGCGAACAGTCCCAGCACCGGCCAGCGCCAGCGCCCCAGATCGGCTTTCTCCAGATCGGTAGGCTTGCCGGTCTGGCTGATATAGGACCGCCGCGTGGCGATCCAGTTTTGCAGCGTGAAGGCCGCCAGCACCATCGCCATCAGCATGACCGAGCCAAGCGCCGCGCCAGAGAGGTCAATCGGCCAGTCCGACAGGCGCGTGTAGATGCCCGTCACCAGCACCTCGAACCCAGTGCGCGAGGCAAGGGCGGCGGGTGTGCCGAATTCCTCGATCGACATGGCAAAGACGATCAGCAGGCTGGCCGCAATCGCGGGAATCGAAAGCGGCAGCGTGATTAGGAAAAACGCCTGCAAGGGTTGTGCCCCATGCACGCGCGCAGCCGAGGCAAAGCGCCCCCCCACCATCTCGAGCGCGCGCGATACGGCGAAATAGACCAGGGGGAACAGGTTCAGCGTCATGACGAAAGCAACACCGGTAAAGCTGAACAGGAAGCGGCCCATGTCAAAACCGACAAGCTGGAACAGATAGCCGCGCGGCTGTAGCGTCATCATCCAGGCGATTGCAGCGATGAAGGGCGGGATCAGGAAGGGGATGAGGAACACCACATCCCAGACCCGCGCACCGGGCACATGAAACAGCCCGCGCAAGATGCCGACGGGCAACCCGAAGATCAGGCAACCGATCATCACCGAAAAGGCCAACAGCAGGGTATTGCGTGCCTGCATCATAAGGCGATCATTCTCGGTCAGGATGACAAGTTTCGAGAATGCCCCCTCGAAGGAACCGCGCGCGAATTCGGGGAAGATGGCTTGCAACAGGATGAACAGCACAGGCAGGCCGACCAATATGATCAGTGCCATCGCAGCAAGCGTGGTCAGGAGGGATTGTGCGCGCAGCATTCTCTCGCTTTCAGAAATGCGAATGGCCCCGAAACGCGCGGGGCCATCCGACAGGGGGTGCCCGTGTTCAGCGGTTGGTCACTGTCTCGTTGAAGCGCGCGATAATCTCGTCACGGCGGGCAGCAACCGCGTCCTCATCGACCTCGATCACGTTCAGGTCATTGATGCCGGGACGCAACCCTTCGACATCAGCGCGGGCGGGCATCATCCAGGTATTG
>SKGU01000311.1 GCA_007117255.1 Natronohydrobacter sp.
AGCAGATTTTCGAGATCGTCGCGCGTCTGAACCGCGAACAGGGGGTGACTTTCCTTCTGGCCGAACAGAACACGAATGTCGCGCTGCGCTACGCGCATACCGGGTTTATCATGGAAAACGGGCGCATCGTGATGGAAGGAAGCGCCAAGGATCTGCGCGAAAACCCGGATGTGAAGGAATTCTACCTCGGTATGTCCGAAAAGGGCCGCAAGAGCTTCCGCGAAGTGCGTTCTTACCGTCGTCGCAAGCGTTGGCTGGCGTGACATGATGGACGGACCCGCCAAATCCCCAGCCTCAGAGGGCCGAAACATGACAGCGTTTGACGCCTTGGAAACCCGCACTGACGACGCCCGCGCCGCTGATATGGCGCGCGACCTGCCGCTGGCGATTGCCGCTGCTATGCGTGCGCCGGGCCTTGCTGCGCATTTGGGCGATTTGTCTCCAGATCAGATCACCTCGCGCGCGGCGCTTGCCAGATTACCTGTGCTGCGCAAGTCGGACCTTGTATCGGCTCAGGGCGCACAGCCGCCTTTCGGCGGGTTGAACGCGACAGCGCTGCGCGAATTCGAGCATGTGTTCCAGTCGCCCGGCCCGATCTACGAGCCGGGTCGCACAAGCCCCGACTGGTGGCGGCTGGGCAGATTCTTGCATGCGTCTGGCGTGGGTCGGGGCGATATCGTTCAGAACTGCTTCTCATATCATCTGGTGCCCGCGGGCATGATGTTCGAGAATGCAGCCCGCGCTGTGGGTGCCACGGTCTTGCCAGCAGGCACCGGCCAGACCGAATTGCAGGTGATTGCCGCGCGCGATATAGGGGCCACGGCCTATGCGGGCACGCCGGATTTCCTGAAGATCATCCTGGAAAAAGCCGATGAAATGGGCGTTGCGCTTGCCATCACCAAAGCCGTGGTGGGCGGGGGTGCACTGTTTCCGTCGTTGCGCGCCTTCTATGCAGATCGTGGGATCACCTGCCGTCAATGCTATGCCACTGCCGATCTGGGCAATGTCGCCTATGAAAGTGACGCGTTGGACGGTATGATTGTTGATGAAGGTGTGATCGTCGAAATCGTGCGCCCTGGCACGGGCGATCCCGTGCCAGAAGGTGAAGTAGGCGAGGTGGTCGTCACCGGTCTGAACCCGGATTACCCGCTGATCCGCTTTGCAACGGGGGATCTCAGCGCGATTCTTTCCGGCCAAAGTCCTTGCGGGCGCACGAATATGCGCATCAAGGGTTGGATGGGGCGCGCAGATCAGACCACCAAGATCAAGGGCATGTTCGTGCGCCCCGAACAGGTGGCTGCATTGGTCGCGCATCATGACGAGGTCCACCGTGCACGCGTGATCGCAGAACGTGACGGTGAAAAAGATGTGATGACCGTCCGGATCGAGACACGCGCTGCAAATCCGGCATTGTATGAAGAAACTGTCCTGTCTACTCTGAAACTCAGGGGCAAGGTCGAGCTGGTGCCGCCGGGGTCATTGCCCAATGACGGGTTGGTGATCGAGGATCTACGGCGCTACGACTAGACCTCTTGAGCGCGCGAGGCGGCGGAGGGACAGAGAATGCGGAAAGTTCTGGCGGTTGTGCTGACGGCCTTCTGGGGCATGCCTGCGTTTGCGGGCGGGGTGGCGCTTGTGCTTGGCAATGAAGCTCATGATGTCTTGCCCGATGCCCCCGGCGCGGCGGGTGTCATGGCCACTGTGGAAGCGCTTGAAGGTCTGGGCTTTCTGGTGCTTTCGGGCGAGGGGCTGAACGCCGAAGAAATGCGCGCGCAACTGGCAGGCAGCTACGATCAGATCGCGCGCGAGGAGGCCGAGCGCGTGGTGATCGTGCTTTCGGGGCATTTCGCGCAATCCGCAAGCGGCGTCTGGCTGATGGGGGCGGATAGCCGCGATGACGGTTTGGCCTTGGCAGATGCGCAAGGGCTGCGGCTGACGACAGTGATGGAAATTGCGGCTCAGGCTACAGATGATGCCGTGTTGTGGCTCGCGCTGCCAGAAGCCCAAGAGGTTGATTTCGGGCGTGGTTTGCAGCCGGGGCTGCCTGCTGCGCTGGATGTGCCCAACGGCGTCAGCGTGCTGCGCGGGCCAGTGGGTGCGGTCATAGACGGGCTGCGCGCCAGCTTGCGGCCCGGAACGACCTTGGCCAATGTTGCCAATTCCAGTCGCGCACTGTCTGGCGAAGGCGAGATGTCGTCTTCCGTGCCGTTCTTGCCTGAAGGTTTTGCTCCCGGTGCCCGCGCGGATCAGCGCGCTTGGGCAGAAGCGCAGGAAGGCGATAGTGAAGCGTCCTATCAGGCTTATCTGACCGCTTTCCCCAATGGACAGAATGCACAGGCCGCCCGCGCAGAGCTGGAACGTATCCGCAATGCCCCCGACCGCATCGAGGCGGCCCTGTTCCTGACCCGAGATGAGCGCCGCGCGATTCAGCGCGATCTGTCCATCCTTGGCTATGACACGCGCGGGATCGATGGCATTTTCGGTCCCGGCACGCGCGGCGCTGTGTCCAGTTGGCAAGAGCGCAATGGTCTTGAAGCGACCAGCTATTTGACGCGCGATCAGATTTTTACCTTGGCAGCGCAAGCGGCAGATCGCGCGGCCGAGATTGAAGCAGAAGAGCGCGCCGCGCGCGAAGCGGCAGAGCGCGCTGACCGTGAATTCTGGGCCTTGACCGGCGCTGCGGGCGATGAGCCTGGCTTGCGCAGTTATCTGGAGCGTTACCCGGAAGGAATTTTCGCGGGACTTGCACAGGAACGGCTGCAGCAGTTTGACGCAGAACGGCGTGCCGAAGAGCGGGATCGTGACTTGGCCGCGTGGCGTCGCGCCCGCGCGCGCGACACGGTCGCGGCCTATGAAAGCTATTTGCGCGACTGGCCAGAGGGGGCGTTCGTGGACAATGCGCGTGCACGTCTGGAAGATCGGCAGCCCCGCCCGGAACCAGCACCGCCCCCGGCTGCAGCAGAGCCGGACCCGGCGGAATCCGCGGACATGGCACGGGCGCGCGCCGCTGAAGCTGCGCTGGGGCTTGCGCAGCCGACGCGCTTGCTGATCGAACGCAGGCTGGTGCGTCTGGGGTTTGATCCCGGCCCGGTAGACGGTGTCTTCGATGATCAGACCAGAGTGGCCATTGCACAGGCGCAGCGTCGTTTTGACCTTCGGCCGACAGGATATGTCGATCAGGATTTGTTGACGATGATGGTCAGCAACCTGTTCCGTGAATTCTTCGACTAAAGGGGTTGCACCTGAAGCGGTGCGCGCTTAACCGCAAGGGCGCAACCGCCAAAGGAGCCAGACATGCCCCGCGCTGATGATCGCCTGATAGTCGCCTTGGATGTGGCAAATGTTGTCGAGGGTCTGGACCTTGCGCAGCGACTTGGCGACACGGTCGCATTCTACAAGATCGGGCTGGGAATGTTGACAGGCGGCGGTCTGGCACTGGCCAATGAATTGAAGCATGAACACGGCAAGCGCATTTTCCTCGACATGAAATTCTTCGACATCGGGGCAACGGTCACATCGGCGGTGCGGGGGATCGCGCAATTCGATCTGGATTTCCTGACCGTGCATGGCGATCCGCATGTGGTGCGCGCAGCACGCGACGGTGCGGGTGGGTCTGACCTGAAAATTCTGGCCGTGACCGTGCTGACCTCACTGGACCGCGCCGATCTGGATGAAGGGCTTATGCGTCCGGGCGATCTGGCCGAGTTGACGTTGGAACGCGCAGCGCGCGCGCTCGCAGCGGGGGCCGATGGGGTGATTGCCAGCCCGCAGGAAGCTGCGGCCATCCGTGCGCTTCCTGCAGCCGCAGGCAAGCTGATCGTCACCCCCGGTGTGCGCCCGACAGGCACAGACAAGGGCGATCAGAAGCGCGTCGCCACCCCCGCAGATGCCCTGCGTGCGGGCGCTGATCACATCGTCGTTGGTCGTCCGATCTGGGCTGCGCCCGACCC
>SKGU01000355.1 GCA_007117255.1 Natronohydrobacter sp.
ATTCTCGAACGCATCACCGAGGAATTCGACCTCGTGGGCCATTACAGCCAGGGCTGGCCGCGCGATCCGGTCTTCGCGATCTGGCCGGAGGCGACGATCGAGGATCTGATGTGGTTCTGGGGCCGCATGGTGCGCGTCACCCATGACCGTGCCAGCGGCATGATGCTGGTGCAGGTGCGCGCGCGCGATGCCGAAAGTGCGCGCACCATCGCCAGATTGATCGTGGCCGAAAGCGAGCGCATGATCAACCGGCTCAACAGTGCCGCGCGCGCGGATACGATGCGCAATGCCGAAGCCGATCTGGAAGCCGCGCTGGAGCGGCTGCGCGCGGCCCGCGAAGCGCTGGCGGAATTTCGTGTGCGCACCCAGATCGTCGATCCGCAGGCCGATATCCAGGGCCGCATGGGGGTTCTGAACAATCTGCAGCAGCAGCTCGCCGCGGCCCTGGTCGATTATGATTTTCTGGTGCAATCCGCCGAGGCCACGGATCCGCGCGCGCGCCAGTTGCAGCGCCGCATCGAGGTCGTGCGCAACCGCATCCGCGACGAGCGGCAGAATTTCACCCAGCAGGATGTGACCGTCGATGACACCGATTACCCGCGCCTGATCGCCCAGTTCGAAAGCCTGCAGGTCGATCAGGCCTTTGCCGAAGCCACCTATCAGGCAGCCCTGACCGCAGTTGATGCCGCGCGCGCCAATGCCTCGCGCCAGAATCTCTTTGTGGCCAATTTCATCCAGCCCACGCTTGCGCAGCGCGCCCAATATCCGCAAAGACTGCTGATCATCCTGCTGACCGCCATTTTCGCCACGCTGTTCTGGGGCGGGCTGGCGCTGGTCTATTACAGCCTGCGCGACCGGGGCTAGAGTGCATTCCGACCGGAGCGAAGCGAGGATCGAGAAAAATGCACGTGAAAACAAGATCTGGAGTGGTTCATCCTGCTCAAGTTGATCGCGAACCACTCTAGGACGCAAACGGAGGAGGGCCAGGCCAGCGTGATCGAGTTTCAGAATATCTCCAAGGGGTTCTGGGTGCGCGACATCTATCAGCCGGTCATTCGCGACCTCAATCTGGTGCTGCCCAGTGGCCGGTCACTGGCGCTTCTGGGGCGCAACGGGGCGGGCAAATCGACGCTGCTGAGCATTGTCGCAGGCACCATGCGCCCGGATACGGGCGAGGTGGTCAGCGACGGCTCGATTTCCTTCACAGTGGGCTATTCGGGCAGTTTCCATGCCGAGATGACCGGCGCGCAGAACACCCGCTTTGTCGCGCGCATCTATGGTGTCGACACCGATGAGCTGACCGAATTCGTCGAGGATTTCGCCGAGATCGGCGATCACTTCCACATGCCGGTGCGCACCTATTCCTCGGGCATGAAATCGCGTCTGGCCTTTGGCATCTCGATGGGGATCAAATTCGACACCTATCTGATCGATGAAGCCACCGCGACGGGCGATGCGCGGTTTCGCAAGAAAAGCCAGGCGGTGTTCAAGGCGCGCATGACCGAAGCCAGCGCCATCATGGTCAGCCACAAGATGAGCGAGATCCGCGATTTCTGCGATGCCGGTCTGGTGCTGCATGACGGCCAGATCGAGATGTTCGACGATATCGAAGCGGCCATCACCCGCCATCAGGAGCTGATGGCCTGAACCGCCTGAGCGGCGGGCAGGATATGGCGCAGGGGCATGCCCACGGTTTCCATGCCGAGGGGCTGCGTTACACAATCCCATGAAATCTTGAGGGAATTTTTACAACGCGATCCTGCATCAAAGGGCGCGGCTTGTTCCATGCGATCAAGGAACGGGCGCGGGAGAGCGATGCGCGGGCAGTTGCAAACCTGCTATCCCCCTCCAGAGCAGTTGCAGATGTGATCTCTTCCGATACGGAACCGCGGCGCTTTTGATGCGCGCTCCAGCCTGCCGCAATACGTTCCTTGTCTTCCATACGTCCTGTAATCTCTGATGTATCCACGCTCCCGAAATGGAACAGGAAGAGATTGGGATCGATGGTGAAACCCTGACCTTTGACACGGTGAAATCCGGACCCCCAACGCGCAGGCTGCATGAGAATACAGGCTTTTGTGTATCTGTCTGACAGCATGCCAAACTGACGCTGACCCAGAAACGGGGCCCCCCAGTCAAGCGGCCCTTCAAGAGCGGTATGGCGTGCCACATCCACACCCAGAGCAGAAAGGCTTGTCTTGACGGGCCGTGATGACAGATAGGCGGCCATCCCTTCCGGAACATTCGGATCCAGCACCAGAAATTCGTCGATATCGGTCCCGATAACCATGTCATAGACCCGAAACAGATCCCCCGCGATCTCCGAGGCCCGCGCAGCGCGCATTCTGTCCCCCTTCTGTCGGCTATAGGCAACATGCTTGAAATTCAGCACATTGACCCCCCAATCGGGAGCACCGCCTTGGGACGCGGGGAGTGTCTGCTCCATCCCGTCAAACGCGACATAGAGGTTTTCACGGCCAAACAGCGCGCCGTAATGTTCTATCCAGCGACCGATAAAACGATCTCCGTTCCGGACACTGGTCAGAACTGCGATGCGCTTCATGGTCTGGTCCTGTCTGCGGGCCATCACCTCAGGCAGTGCCGAAAATCAATTGGTCAAGCCAGTCAAAGATAGCCTGTCTGGCCGCTGGCTTTGCATCGTTCAATGCCTGCAGGCACAAAAACACATTGCCACGCCTTTCGAATGACAGGCGCTTCCTGAAGACATAAAACCTCTGAAAGGTTTTCGAGCTTGGTTTGAGATAGGTCAGCTGGGTTTTTCTGATGATTGACCCGCCCTTCTGAAGATCCAGCGCATTGGCCAGCGACATCGGATCAAACTGGGAGCCGTCCCGGATGCGGAACTGTATGTTCTGTCGCAAAAGAGCATCGCTGCGGTCATGGAACGCCTGAAGGTCGGGGCGGTAAAAAGGGTGGGGCGTGTGATCATGCCAAAAGAAACGGCCCTTCATGCCCAGGGCCTTGTAAGCATTGAGCTGGCACTCTTTATAGCTGAACAGCTTGGCTTTCAGATACCACTTCCCGTCCAGCATGCGTTGGCGCTGGCGGATGTTGAACGCGACAGAACTTTCTTCGCGCCACTTGCCGCGCAAAACCGGCCGGTTGCCCACAAAGAAATCATCTTCGGACAGTGGTTTTGCGATGATGAAATCATCATTGAAATAGATATACCGGTCAGACAGACCCGGAATCCGGTGCAGGACCGTTTCGATACTTGTGCTGTTGAATGTCGGTAAATATTGCTCATACCCTGCAAAGATGTCTCTGTGGTCGACAACTGTAATCCTGTCGGCTGTCGCGGCCCCGAAGGCGTTTCTGATCTGCACGATCACCGCAGGGGTCTGATCGTCGGTGACGATGAAAATCCGGTTGATAAAGGGCGCATGCTTGAGAATAGCCGCGATGCAATAATATATCTCGTTACTGTCGGCAAAGCGGCCTTCAGACGTAATGTCATCCGCTTCATTCGGGGTGAAATACTGTGCCTGCTTTGCTTTAAGCTTGGGGTCGGCACCATCCACCCATGTGATCACGGCATCTATTGGTTGCGGCGTGCCCGCTCGGTCTTCGGGAAGGCCGGCATGTGCACCAGACAGCTCAGTCTTCATGATTTGCTTTCTTTACGCTGTGTTGCATGGACCCTCTCCAACCTCAGTCGCGGAGCTTTCTTGTCAACGAAGCGGCCGACGAACCGTATCCGACCGGGGGGCCGGGCTGGACGCGGTCGATATCGGTCCTGCCGGGCATGGCCTGCGTCCCGGGATGGCGCAGGTCCGTGGGGCACCCACCGCCCGAGAGCTGCGCGATATGGCGGTTGACGAAAGTCTCACCGGCCCGCGGATAACGCCCCGTGGCGATACAGATCCTTGCATTGCTCATGACTGCCGCCCATTGGCAGCCCTGAAATG
>SKGU01000073.1 GCA_007117255.1 Natronohydrobacter sp.
GGCGGATGGGACGGCTACCCAAAATCCAAACCGCCAGGTCCCATTACATTCCGGCATGGCCTCCAATACTTCAAATCCGTCTCACACGGATGGAAACTCAGAAATGTGTGAATCGCCTAGCCTTGAGGCAGGGGGTTTGGGGGGCGGCAGCCCTCCAATCCCCCCCTCAACACTCAACGTGCCAATGCATGATATTCCGCGTTCGGCTCCATCCCCGTGGCCGAGGCCACACGGTTCGACATCGAAAAGAACCCCACCACGGCGATTATGTCGAAAATGTCACGATCCGTGAAGCCATGCGCGCGCAGGCCCTCGCGGTCCGCCTCTGTGACCTTCGCGCTGGCCTCCGTCACCAGTGCCGCGAAATCCAGCATCGCGCGCGTGCGTGTGTCCAGGGGGGCTGCGCGGTAATTCATCACCATCGCTTCGCCCAAACCCGGATCGCCTGACAATTCGCGCACCGCCGCGCCATGGGCCACCTGACAATACCAGCAGCGGTTGATCGACGACACCACCACGGCGATCATCTCGCGTTCCAGTTTCGACAGGCCGCTCTCGCCCAGCATCAGGTCATTATACATGGCAACGAAGCCATCGAATTTGGCCATGTCGAACAAATAGGCGCGCAGAACATTCGGCACCATGCCAAGCTTTTCTTCGCAGATCGCCAGATATTTCCGGGTGCGTTCCGGCAGCGGATCGACAGCAGGCAGGTCCAGTTTCGTCACCTGTTCACTCATGCCCGTTCCTCCTCCTCGCGGTAATGGTAGCGGGCCGCGACGCGCATGCCCGACCCTTCATAAAGTGCACGCGCGCCGGAATTGGTTTCCGTGACGGCCAGCGCCAGCCACTCCGCCCCCTGAGCATGCGCCCAATGGCCGACCCCGCGCAGGACAATACTGCCCAGACCTTTGCGGCGCATATGGGCCCCGACCTCGATGGCATGCACCATGGCGATGCCGTCATGAATGGCCGCAAAGGCCACACCCGCCGCCCGATCATCAATCCGCGCGACAAAGCCTGTATGCGGTGTGCAGGCGCGGTTCATCACCGCAAGCCTGTCTGGCCCGATCCCCCCTTCGGCCCAGAGATCGACCATGATTGCCAGCGGTGGCCAGATATCGAACAGGCTGACACGCGGCGGCTTGCGGGCCAGATCCGCGCAGGGCGCAACATAGATCAATGACGGGTCCAGCATCCGATAGCCTTTGCCCGCAAGGGCCGCATCAAGCGCGACGTGATCTTGCGTCAGCTGAAACAGCGGCCGCGCGCCGCGCGCACGCATCGCGTCTTCTGCCACCGCTATATCCGCCCCGTCCGACAGCGCAACGGCCGCCGAGACGCGCTTGCCGCCGCCCGCCCCGTCGCGCAAGCGCCAGCCATCGCGGGTGTCGGTCGCGCGCGGCGGCCATGTCGCCTCCAACGCGTCCATCAGCCGCGTGGCGCCGGGCGTGGTCATGCCACGGCCTCTGGGAAGAGATCAGCCAGTTTCACAAGTGCCGCATCCACCTGCCCCTTGTCGGCCCCGCGCACCACCACTGTCGCGCCGAAAGCCCCGTCCCGCTGGAACGGGTAGCACCCGATCGAGAGATCAGGATACTCACCCGCAAGCGTTGACAGGTCAGACGCGATTTCGCCTTCGCCGCGCGGAATGGTCAGCGACTGGCTGTAGAGCGCCGCCCCCGCCACCAGCCCCGGCAGCACAGATGCGACCATCGCCTGAAACACCGCCGGAACGCCCGCCATGACATGCACATTGCCAAGGCTGAAGCCCGGTGCGCTGGACACGGGGTTGTCGATCAGCGTGGCCCCGTCGGGAATGCGCGCCATGCGCAGCCGCGCTGCGTTCAGCTCCAGCCCCGTGCGCTGGTAATGCGCAGCGAGGATCGCGCGGGCATCCTCGCGGATATCCACCCCGACCCCGAAAGCGGCGGCCACGGCATCTGCGGTGATATCATCATGCGTCGGCCCGATCCCGCCAGAGGTGAAGACGTGATCATAGCCTGCGCGCAGATCGTTCAGCGCGGCGACGATCCGGGCCTGCACATCCGACACGATCCGCACTTCACACAGGTCGATGCCGCGCTGCGCAAGCTCGCCTGCCAGATGATACATATTCGCGTCACGAGTGCGACCAGAGAGGATTTCATCACCGATAACCAGCATCGCAGCGGTGGGGTTGGGCATGGGGCGCATCTCCGGTCAGTGGGCTTTGGAACAGGTATAGAAGCGACACGCGCCGCTTCCAAGGCCTAGTTCCGGGCAGAGCCACCTGCGCCCCTGCCGTCAGCTCGCAGACGCGACCGCGCGGCGATAGATATGCCATGTCGCATGGCCCAGAACCGGTAGCGCGACAAACAGGCCCAGAAACAGCGGGACCATGGCCACGAACAGCCCGACCGCGATGATTGCAGCCCATTTCAGCATGATCTGCGGATTGGCGCGCACAGTTTCCAGACTGACGATGATCGCTGTGACGAAATCCACGTCCCGGTCCATCAGCATCGGCAGGCTGACCACCGTGATGGAAAACAGCACGCCCGCGACTGCGGCCCCGGCCAGACTGCCCAGCAGCAGCATGCCGATCCCCGGCGCAGAGGCCAGAAGCGCCAGCGATTCTGTGCCGATACCTGATTGCGCCATGAAGATCGCGAAAATCCCGCGCGCCAGAATGATCCAGAACCCAAACACCAGCAACACGACCACGCCCATGACCAGAAGCTGTTCATCGCCGCGCCCGCGCAGTGCGCCTAGAATGGCGCCCCAGTCCATTTTCTCGCCAGCTTCACGGCGGCGGCTGACCTCATACAGCCCGACAGCGGCAAAGGGCGCGAAAAGCGGAAAGCCTGCGGCAATCGGGATGAACCACGCGGCTTCACCACGCGCAAACAGCCCGAAATAAAGAAGCATGCCGCCGATGACGTAAAAGGCCGCGAAGAACAGCCCGAAGGCCGGATTGGCCTTGAAATCACTCCAGCCCGCAGCAAGGGCCGCGCGCAAATCCTGTTCTGTCAGATCGCGCGCAACTTTGACCGGCGCGATCTGTGCATGTTCTGCCATACTCATGTTGTTCCCTCCCGGTTGATCCGATGGCAATAGCCTGCCCAAAGAGCCGATTCAGATCAAGAAATTCAGAGCGTCGGGAACAAAACCTGCGTCTGCCTGCACAGATCGCGGGCGCGGTGTCAACCAGTGCTGGCGGTCTTGCGCAACTCCTGCATCAACTCGCCCAGCAGTTTCGCAGCCATCTCGTCGGTCAATTGGCCGTCATCATCAAACGCCTTGGCCGGGCTGGCCAGCATCACTTCCGGCCCTTGCAGCAGGCGAGGCCGGAACGCGACCATCATCAGCCGCAGCGCAAATTGTGTGCGCTCGCCGCCGGCGCGGCCTGCGGCGGCAGACACGATCGCCACGGGTTTGTCCTTCCACGGCGCACCGCCCCGACTGAGCCAGTCGAGCGCGTTTTTCAGCACACCGGGCGGGGCCTTGTTATATTCAGGGCAGGCAATCACGACAGCATCTGCCGCAGCGATCAGGTCTTTCAGCGCGGTGACTTCGGCGGGAATGCCTTCGGCTTCAAGATCTTCGTCAAACAGCGGCAGGCGCAGATTGCCTTCGGTAAACTCCGCAGGGCCAAAAGCATCCCGCGCCGCATGCAGCAGTTTGCGGTTCCACGACTCGCGCCGCAACGATCCACAAATTCCCACCAGTTTCAAATCAGACATGACATCTCCTGTATTTCCCTGATCCCCTCAGCTAAGTTTCCTGCAACGAAAAGCAATCCACCGCGTTCAACCACAATCGAATAGCGGAAATTGCATCAAGCTGAAGGAGTGGCACGCAACATGGTCAAACGGCATGGCGGACAGGTTCTGGTCGATCATCTGAAAGCACAGGGCGTGCGGCGGGTCTTTTCCGTTCCGGGCGA
>SKGU01000001.1 GCA_007117255.1 Natronohydrobacter sp.
CAAACCCTGAAACCTGCTGTACGATTGTCCAGTGACCACACCGCCTTGGTGGGCGCGAACATGCCCACACAGAAACGCTTGTAGCTGTTCACATTCGGGGCCAGCAGCGCCGTGATCTCGCCCGCATGCGCCAGTTGCCCTGCCATATAGTGCCGCATCAGCGCTGACATTCCGTATTCCGCTGCGGGGTCAAGAAAGGCAGGTTGACCATCCAGCGTCCAGAGCGACTGATGCACATGGCTGGATGATCCCGCACGCCCATGGTCATATTTCGCCATGAAGGTGACGGACTTTCCCAGCCCATGCGCGATTTCCTTGGTGGCCTGCTTGGTGATCACATGGAAATCGGCGGTGTTCAGCATCTCGTCATAGCGGATATTGATTTCCGCCTGCCCGGCTTCGGCCTCGCCTTTGGAGTTTTCAACGGGGATGCCCGCGCCGTAAAGTCCATTGCGCAAGGCGCGCATCAACGGCTCTTCCTTCGAGGTCTGGAACAGGTGGTAATCCTCGTTATAGTCGGAAATCGGCGTAAGGTGATCCGTGCCGCCGTTGCGCAGCGCTTCATAGCTTTGCTCGAAGATGAAAAACTCCAGCTCGGTTGCCGCCATCGCCGCATAACCCATGTCGCGCGCCCGCGCGACCTGCCGTTTCAGGATAGCCCGCGGCGAGATCGCGACCTCGTCATCTGTGTGATGGTCCAGCAGATCACAGAGCACCAGCGCTGTCCCCGGCAACCATGGCACGCGCCGCAGCGTCGCAAGGTCGGGCTTCATTACATAATCGCCGTAACCTTTTGCCCAGGATGTCGAGGCGTAGCCCTCAACCGTGAGCATCTCCATGTCGGTGGCCAGCAGATAGTTGCAGCAATGCGTTTCGTGATACCCGGAGTCCAGAAAATGCGCCGCGTGAAACCGCTTGCCCATCAACCGCCCCTGCATGTCGGGCGCTGCTACAAGCACTGTGTCAATCTCGCCTGCGTTAAACGCCGCGCGCAATTCGTCCAATGTCATCTTGCCTGCCATCCGCGTCACCCCCGATCATCAGTGATGTTACTTGCATCCTTAACTTTGCCACGTGTCAAGGCTGTGTGAACGCCGGTTGGCGGGTTGCCGGGTTTGGCACTATGCTGTCAGATTGCCAAAAAGGCCGGTCCTGGAGACCGGCCTTTCAGAAAAAGTTTTTCTGTATGTCTGTTCAGATCACGCTGCGGCTTTTACCTTTGGGGCCGCTGGGGTGACAAAGCAGGCATGCAGGGTTTCAATGCTTTTTGCCAATGCGTCACGCGGGACGACAAACTGCACTTCAACCCGCCGCAGTCCTTGCTGGGCCGCTTCAACGGAAATCCCTGCTTCCGACAGTGCTTGCAGCCCGCGTATCAGAACATCCATATCACCGATGTCAGAGCCAATCACAGAGACCAGCGACAATGGCTTTGAGCTGACCGTCGCGTTCGGGAAACGGTCGAGGATCTCGGCTTCTGCGCGTCTGATTGCCTTTAGCGAGCCGTCCAGATAATGCGTGATCGTATTGGCGTTGGATTGTTTGGACACAATCCACAGCTTGTGGCGTGCCAGGGCCTCTAGGGCGCAAGCGTCGTAGCCCTTGACGCCGACCATATCGGGCTCGTGCAACTCAAAGGCATGCACGTCAAGGCCCGTGACCATCTCGATGCGGCCCGCCTCGCCACCTTCCGGCCCGATCAGCGTGCCGGGATCTTGTGGTTCGAAAGCGTGTTTCACGCGCAGCGGCACATCGGCGCGGCGCAGCACGCGCGCGGCATTGGGATGGATCGCTTCCATACCCAGATTGGACAGTTGATCCGCGACATCATAGCTGGTGCGCCCGATCTTTACGGTTGCATCAACGCCCACGATCTTGGGGTCTGCCGAAGACAGATGGAATTCCTTGTGGATGATCGCTTCGCGCGCGCCTGTCCGTGCGGCCAGATGTGCGAAGACGACTTCGGAATAGCCCCGGTCATATTCTTTCATCAGGCCTTCTTCGCATTGCGCGTATCCGGTCACGATGGGCAATTCGCTTTTCAGATCGATATCGGCCATCGCCTGTTCCAGCCGGTCTGCCAGTTTGGGGTTTGCGCTGTCCCGCCAGCCCGACAGATCGACGAAGCGGGCATTGACCTTGTGACGCTGCAACAGAAGCGTTGTCACGAAGGCTGAATGCGCCTCGCCCAGGCCCGACAGCAATTCGCGCACGGTCATCATCTGTTGGGAAATGCGGAAATGACCATAAGAGCCAAGCCGCTGCAAATCCATCAGGCACGCGCGCGCGCCCTCGATCCGGTCGCGCACAAACGCATCAGCCCGGTCGCGGTCAGCGCCATGTTCCAGAATGTCGTGATGCAGAGCGCACATTCTGGCAGCCGTGTCTTGCAATGCGTCCTGCCAGCCCGCGCCACTGTCATCACTGGAAAACCTTGCATAGATGCCCGGTGAGCCGGTTTTCTTGTGCTCAAGCAGCATATTCGTGATGCCGCCGAAGGCAGACACGACAAAGACACGCCCGTAGATCTCACTGGGTTTGCGTTTGCCAAGGAACAAGCTGTCCACAAGTTCAGGGGCGCGGCTCATGCATGTGCCGCCGATTTTCTCGACTGTATGCGTCATGGGATTTGCGGCAGGTGGCTTTTCACCCCTGCCGCCCTTTGTTCAGGAATTTTCCAGCGCGTAAGACCCGTCTGCCTGGTGCACTTCCTTGCCCGTCACGGGGGGGTTGAAGCAGCAGGCAAACACACATTCGGTCTTGCAGCGCAGAGTGTGTTTGTCATGCAGGTTAAGTGCATACATCACGCCGGGGCGGATTTCATGCACTTCGCCTGTCGCCAGATCTTCAATCGTGCCGGTTCCCGACACGCAATACACACTTTCAAAGTGGTTCTTGTAGTGGAACGTGTGTTCGCTGCCTGCGGCGATTGTGGTGATGTGGAACGAAAACCCCATTCCGTCATCGGCCAGCAGCATGCGCACCGATTCCCATTGCTGATCCGCCACGCGACGATCTGTTGTCTTCGCGTCGTGAAAATCTCTTACAATCATTCGGGTTACTCCGCTGCGATTTTCTGATGTGCCATCTGGGCTTTGACGGCTGTTTCCAGCGTATCAAGCCCGGCGGCGAACTGCGACTGCGGAATGCTCAGCGGTGCCAGAACCTTTACCACCTCATCATGCGCGCCCGATGTCTCGATGATCAAGCCATGCTCGAAGCAGGTTGCGCAGATACTGGCCGCCAGATCGCCCGATCCGACGTCAATACCTTGCATCATGCCCCGGCCCTTAAGCCGCGCACCCGGAACCAGTGCCGCAATGTCACGCAGGCGTTTCGTCAGGAAGGCCGCCTTGGTTTCAGTCTGTTTCTGGAATGCATCGTCCTTCCAGAACTTTTCCAGCGCAATACGCGCAGTGACAAACGCATGATTGTTGCCCCGGAAGGTGCCGTTATGTTCGGCTGGCTTCCAGATATCCAGATCGGGGCGGATCAGCAGCCCGGCCATGGGCAGACCCATGCCCGACAGCGATTTTGCCAGCGGGATCAGGTCAGGCTCCACGCCCATATCTTCAAAGCTGAAGAATGGTCCGGTGCGGCCGATCCCGGCCTGAATGTCGTCCATGATCACCAGCGCGCCATGTTCGCGGGCCAAAGCCTGAAGCCCGTGCAGGAATTCCTTTGACGCGGCGTTCAGACCGCCCTCGCCCTGCACCGGTTCAATCAGGAAAGCGGCGGGCGCGTCGATCCCGCTGGACGGGTTGTCCAGCATCGCGCGGATCATGGCGAGTGAGTCGACACCTTCCATCGCGCCCTCATAGGGCATGCGCACGACGCCATTCAGCGCCATGCCTGCGCCACCGCGCTTGCCCGCATTCCCGGTGGCGGCCAGCGCCCCCATAGTCATGCCGTGAAAGCCGTTGGTAAAGGCAATAATCGTTTCGCGGCCAGTGGTTTTGCGCGCAAGTTTCATTGCGGCTTCGACAGCGTTGGTGCCGGTCGGGCCTGTGAACATGAATTTGTAATCCATGTTGCGCGGGGTCAGGATGATGCGTTCGAAGCTTTCCAGAAAGGCCTCTTTAGCATCAGTGTGCATGTCCAGACCGTGGGTCACGCCATCTTGCATGATATGCGTGATCAGCGCGTCTTTCATGTCGGCGTCATTATGGCCGTAGTTCAGCGAAGAACAACCTGCCAGAAAGTCAGTGTATTCGCGCCCATCAGTATCGGTCAGGGTGGCGTTTTGCGCCTTGGTGAAGCTGACGGGAAAGGACCGGCAGTAGCTGCGGGCTTGAGATTCGCGTCTGTCATAGATTTCGGCATTGAATGCATGTGTCATGGGCCTGAAGCCTTTCATGTTTTGATTGAACTGGGCGAGTAGAGCGGGATCAGGCGGCGATCCGCAGCCCTTTGCGCGGCACAGTGATCTTGACCAAGTGCTCGGTCGCGTGCTGCCCGTCCAGATGAGCGTCTTTTTCATAATGCGGCGCGTCGGAAAGAGTTCCCCCCAGATCGCGCGCGAAACTGCGAAACAGTCCCCACGATGCGGCATTCGACCGGGTTATCGTGGTCTCCAACATACCGACATCGCGGCAGGCTGAACGCTGCAGCAGTGACGTCAGCATTCGTTTGCCCAGACCCAAGCCGCGCGCATCGGAATGCACGGCCACTTGCCACACAAACAGCGTTTGCGGACTGTCGGGCGGGATATGACCTGAAATCCAGCCAAGGATCTGGCCGTCACATTCCGCGATCACACATGTATCTGCGAAGTGATCACATTGTACCACATTCATATACATGGAATTCTGGTCCAGTGGCGGGCATGCCGCTACGAGTTTCCAGACCTCTGAGCCGTCTTCCTTGGTGGGAAGACGGAACGTCACTTGTGCTTTGTCGCGCGGAAAAAGATCAGCGAATTTGTTTGTCATGGTCCCTACGGAGGCTGCTTCGTTGTTGGCTTTGTTATATAGTGATCGCATAATACTTTTCAACACAAAGCATTTTTACTGACCTGTTGACACTAAATAGTCACAAAAACAATGTGTTACATGCAATATTGCGCTGAAGTCGCCGCATATCTTATCAAATTTGTTTCGATACCATAAATTTTTGCATAGCGAAAAACATGAGGCTTGCGATGACGGCATTCCGCCCATCTTGCGCTTCGTCGCCCAAGCGGGCAATTTAAAGTGTGTAAGACAGGATAAACTCTCGTGATTGAACGGTCTTCGGAAACTCTGATTGCGCTGCGGCGCATTGTCCATGCGCTTGAAACAAATGCCAGATCGATGGCCCGTGCTTCCAACCTGACGCAGGCACAATTGCTTGTCTTGCTTGAGATCGCACAACACGGGCAGGAAATGCCCCGCGACATTGCGCGCGCACTTGGCGTAGGGCAGGCGACGATCACATTGCAGATCGACAAGCTGGAAGCACGCGGTCTTGTGCGGCGGGAAAGGCGGCTGGCCGACCGGCGCGCAATCTGGGTGATTCTGACCGATGCCGGGCGTGAGCTTCTGGATCAGATCCCCGACCCCCTGCATCAACGATTTACCGAACGGTTTCAGACGCTCGCGCCCTGGGAGCAAACGCTGCTTCTCAGTGTGACCCAGCGTCTTGGGTCGCTGTTTGATGCCGAGGATGCCCCGGCTTTTCCGCAACCTGAACCCGGTGCATCAAAGCCTGCGGATACAGCCTGAGCGCTTCAGCGCAGCCTGTGACCAGTTGTTTTGTCGAACAAAAACATCTCTGCAGGGTTCGGCTGCAACGAAATGGCCGCACCCGGGCGCTCTACATGGCTGCCTTTGGTCTCGATCACCAGCTTGGGCTGGCCTTGCGTGGCGCAGTGAATGAATGAAACACCGCCAAGCGCCTCGGTCATTTCAACCCTGTGTGTGGTGCCCGGCTGTATCGTCAGGCTTTGTGGCCGGAACCCGGCCACCAGTTCGCGCACATGCCCCGGTCTGCGGCAGGCAATCACATCCGGCCCCAATGCGGGCACGATCACGCCACCCTCGGTCGGTTGTGCATCCAGAAGATTCATCGCAGGTGATCCGATAAAGCCTGCCACAAACAGATTGTCAGGATCACGATAAAGGTCCAGCGGGGCGCCCACCTGCTCGACGCGGCCCGCACGCAGAACCACGATCTTGTCGGCCAATGTCATCGCCTCGACCTGATCATGGGTGACATAGATCATCGTCGCCCCGATTTCGCGGTGCAGACGCGCGATTTCCACCCGCATCTCGACGCGCAATTCCGCATCCAGATTGGACAGCGGCTCATCAAACAAGAACACTTCCGGCCCGCGCACGATGGCCCGGCCGATGGCCACGCGCTGTCTTTGCCCGCCCGAAAGTGCCTTGGGCTTGCGCGTGAGGTAGTCATTCAGGCGCAGGATATCCGCAGCCCGCCCGACTTTCTCGCGGATCTCGGCCTTGGGGTGGCCATTCATCTTCAGCCCGAAGCCCATGTTTTCGGCCACTGTCATATGCGGATAAAGCGCATAGGTCTGAAACACCATTGCAACACCGCGCTGCGCCGGGTCCAGTTTCGTGACGTCCCGCGTGCCGATCCTGATTTCGCCCCCGGTGGTTTCTTCCAGCCCCGCGATCATGCGCAGAAGCGTGGATTTTCCGCAGCCGGATGGGCCAACAAAGACACAGAATTCGCCCGGCTCGATACCCAGATCCACACCGTGGATGACCTTTGTTTCGCCGTATTTCTTGATGACATTGCTCAGATTCACACCGGACATTATTCAAGCCCTCTTGCGCATGGGGGTGGCGCCATCTTCGGGAAAGCGCCATGTTTCGGTTTCCTGCGCAATTGTCTGCGCAATCTGCTGGATTGTCGGGACCAGCTTTTGCAATTCCTGAAGCGACGTGCGCGCTGTGGTCGAAGTGACCGACAATGCCCCCAGAACACCCCCGCGCGACGACAGGATCGGCAGCGCGACACAGATGATGCCCGGTTCGTGCTCTTCATCGTCAAAGGCAAAGCCGCGCACCCGAATAGCGTCCAGTTCGGCCCGCATCGCTTCGGGTGAAGACAGCGTCTTGGGTGTGAAGGCGTGCCAGCTTTGTTGCGCAAGGATCGCGGGCAATGTGTTGTCTGGCAGATAGGCCAGCATCGCTTTGCCGACACCCGTGCAATAGGCCGGGCCGACCTTGCCTGCCTGACTATACATCGGGATCGGATCGCGGGCGTTGCGTTTGTCAACATACAGAACCTGCGCGTGATCAAGCTGCGCCAGATGCACTGTTTCGCCGACTTCTGCTGACAACCTGTCAAGATAGGGGCGTGCAATCGGCGCAAGCGAGCTTTGCTGCCACGCGGCATGCGCCAGTCGGACAAGCCGCAGCCCAAGTGCATAGCAGGAACGGTCAGGGTCGAATGACAACATGCCCTGCCCGACGAGTGTTTGAAGCAAACGGTAGAGCGTGGCCTTGGGATAGGGGCTTTGGTCCAGAAGGTCGGAAAAGCGCACGGGGCGGCCATATGCGGCCACCTGGTCCAGAACCTCAAGGGCCTTGGCGACTGTTCCGTCAGATGCTGTTGCCGCCATCGCCCTTCCCCAACCGATGCAAACAATTTCTTGACAAAGCCTAACGAGTCGCGCCATCTTTTTCAATATGTAAAAACAAGTTCTAAATAATGAAACCTGCAAGGGAGGAAAACATGCAGTTCTCATTCAAGAGCGTGGCTGTCGCGCTCGCAGCAAGTACGATGCTGGCGGGCGCAGCGCAGGCCGAACTGACTGGCGATTTGCGCATCTTCTTCAATGATCAGAATCCCGCCCCGAAAGAGGCGATGGAGGGCATGGTTGAGCGCTTTCAGGAAATGCACCCTGATCTGAACATCGAGCTGACCCTGATTGACCGCGAAGCGAACAAAACCCAGATCCGCAACTACCTGACCGCCAACGCCCCCGATGTGAACGGCTGGTATGCTGGCAACCGGATGCGCCCATATGTCAATGCGGGCCTGTTTGAGGATGTGTCTGATCTGTGGGACGGCCCGATGGGCGAAGAACTGGCCTCGACCCGGCCCGCACTGACGCTGGATGGCAAGCAATGGGGCGTGCCCTACAGCTATTATCAGTGGGGTATCTACTATCGACAGGATATCTATGAAGAACTTGGCCTGACGCCTGCAACCACATGGGACGAAGAAAAGGCCAATTGTCAGGTGATCCTCGATTCGGGCCGCAAATGCTATACAATCGGCACGCGCTTTCTGTGGACTGCTGGCGGGTGGTTCGACTATCTGAACCTGCGCACACATGGCTATGATTTCCACATGGCGCTGACCGCAGGCGAAGTCGAATGGACCGATGAGCGCGTCCGCGAAACTTTCGCAAACTGGCGCGAGTTAATCGACATGGGGGCATTCATCGATGACCACACGGCCTATACTTGGCAGGAGGCCCAGCCCTTCATGGTTAATGGCGAAGCGGTGTCTTATCTGATGGGTAATTTCGTGGTGGCCCCCATGCGCGAGGCCGGTCTGACCGATGATCAGCTTGGTTTCTACCAGTTCCCCGAAATCACGCCCGGCATCCCAAAGGCTGAAGATGCGCCAACCGACACGCTGCACATTCCGGCACAGGCGCAGAACAAGGACAATGCCCGCGCGTTCCTGCAATATGTGGCCAGCGCGGAAAACCAGACCATCGTCAATCAGACGCTGGGCCAGCTGCCGATCAACCGCAATGCCGAGGTCGCGGATGACAAGTTCATTCAGGCGGGCTTCGAGATGCTGTCCAACGCGACAGGCGGAATCGCGCAATTCTTTGACCGCGATGCTGACGCCGAGTTGGCCTCTGCCGCGATGGAAGGGTTTCAGGAGTTCATGGTCATGCCAGACAATCTGGACGCCATTCTGACCCGCCTTGAGCGCGTGCGCCAGCGTATCAACGAGAATTGAGTCTTCCTCCCGGTTGTGGGGTGGCTGTTGCTGGCCGCCCCATGATCCTTGATCGACACGGGATCATGCAATGTCGGTAACTACTGAGACAGACCAGCGCGGCTGGTGGCGGCGCAATCAGATGCGGGCTGCCCCGTGGTTGTTTCTCGCCCCCGGCATCGCGTTTTTCGCGCTTTATGTGATTTTCCCGATTTTCCAGAGCTTTCAGATCAGTCTTTACCGCTGGGACGGTCTGGGCGAGGCGCGCTATATCGGAATGCGCAACTACCATGAGTTGCTTGACGATCCAGCTTTCTACACCTCGCTGCGCAATAATGTGAAATGGCTGCTGCTGTATCTGTTGGCGATTCCCGGCGGGCTGTTCATCGCGCTGTTTCTCAATCAACAGGTGCGCGGCATTCGGCTTTACAAATCGCTGTTCTTCTTTCCTTTCGTTATTTCCCAGGTCGTGGTTGGCCTTGTTTTCGCGTGGTTCTACAATCCGTCAATCGGGCTGTTCAATCCACTGATCGGGCTGTTTGGCCTTGGCCCCATGAATGTACTGGGCAACCCCAACACGGTGACTTATGGCATCATCGCGGCCGGGCTGTGGCCGCAGATCGCCTATTGTATGATCCTGTATCTGACCGGGCTGAATGCCGTCGATCCCGAACAGGTTGAAGCTGCGCGTCTGGACGGGGCGAAGGGCTGGCGGATGCTGTGGTATGTGATCTTGCCGCAATTGCGTCCGGCAACATTCATCGCAGTGGTCGTCACGGTCATTGGCGCGCTGCGCAGCTTCGACATGATCTCGGTCATGACCAATGGCGGGCCGTTCGGATCGTCGCGCGTGCTGGCTTACTACATGTTCGAGGTCTCGCTTTCGGAATACGGTTTCCGCATGGGCTATGGTGCGGCCATTGCCGTGGTGCTGTTTCTGATCATGCTGGTCTATATCGCGTTTTTCCTGTGGCGCATGTGGCGCGAAGAACGGGGGTACTGAGATGTTTCCGACACCCGTTGAACGCCGCTCAAACGCCGTGCAGACCACCTACAAGGCGCTTTTGCCGCTGGCATTGATCCTGTGGCTTATGCCGCTGTTGATGGTTGCGCTGTTTTCCATCAAGCCAGACAGCGATTTCACGCAAGGCAATCTCTGGGGCTGGCCGTCCAGTTTCGTGGGCTTCGAGAATTACACGCGCGTTTTCACCGACAGTGCCATGCCGCGCTATCTGCTGAACTCGGTCTTTATCACTGTGCCCACAGTGATCGGGGCGGTGGCGCTGTCATGCATGACCGGCTTTGCACTGGGGGTGTATCGGTTCCGCAGCAATATCTGGATTTTCTTCATGTTCGTGGCGGGCAATTTCGTGCCCTTCCAGATCCTGATGGTTCCCGTGCGTGATCTGACACTGAACCTTGGTCTTTATGACACGCGGTTGGGTTTGGTCTTGTTCCACATCGCGTTCCAGACCGGGTTCTGCACGCTTTTCATGCGCAACTTCATCCGCGCCCTGCCGCGCGAATTGATCGAGGCTGCGCGCGTCGAAGGCGTCAGTGAAATCCGCATCTTCTGGTATGTGGTGCTGCCGTTGATGCGTCCGGCTATTGCGGCGCTCTCGGTGCTGATCTTCACCTTCATCTGGAATGATTACTTCTGGGCTGTGGTGCTGACCCAAGGCGTGGAAACCCAGCCCGTGACTGCTGGCATCACAGCGTTCAACAGTCAGTTCCGCGCCGCTTATCACATGATGAGCGCAGGCTCGATCATCGCCGCCTTGCCGCCTGTGATGATGTTCTTCCTGATGCAGAAGCATTTCATCGCGGGCCTCACCCTCGGAGCCGTCAAATGACCAAAATCGCCTTCATCGGGGCGGGATCGACCGTCTTCATGAAAAACCTGATCGGGGATGCGCTGCTGCGCCCCGCGCTTTCAGACGCCCATATCGCGCTGATGGATATCGACAGCGCCCGGCTGGAGGAATCGGCGCTTGTGGCGCGCAAACTCGTGGCCTCGCTTGGGGTGGGTGCGCGTGTCAGCGCCACGACCGACCGGCGCGTGGCGCTTGACGGGGCGGATTTCGTGATCGTCGCCTTCCAGATCGGCGGCTACAAGCCCTGCACGGTCACGGATTTCGACATCCCCAAGGCTTACGGCCTGCGCCAGACAATTGCTGACACGCTTGGCATTGGCGGCATCATGCGGGGCTTGCGCACAGTGCCGCATCTCTGGGCGCTCGCCGAAGACATGCGCGCGCTCTGCCCTTACGCGCTGATGCTGAATTACGTCAACCCTATGGCGATCAACACCTGGGCGCTGGCGGCGCGCTACCCGGAAGTAAAACAGGTGGGGCTATGCCATTCCGTGCAAGGCACCGCCTTCGAGTTGGCGCGCGATCTGGGGCTGGATGTGGCCGACCTGCGCTACCGGGCGGCAGGCATTAACCACATGGCCTTCTACCTCTCGCTTGAAGCGCGCGAGGGCGCAGGCTGGCGCGACCTCTACCCGGCTTTGCGCGAGGGCTACCGCGCTGGCCGCATTCCGCTTGAATCGCACTGGAACCCGCGCTGCCCCAATCTCGTGCGCTATGAGGTGATGGAGCATTTCGGGTATTTCGTGACCGAGTCTTCGGAACACTTCGCTGAATATGTGCCGTGGTTCATAAAAACCCATCGCCCTGACCTTATCGAGCGCTTCCGCATCCCGCTGGATGAATATCCAAAACGCTGCGAGGAGCAGATCGCGGCATGGGGCGCACAGGCCGCGTCGCTTAAATCGGCCCCGCGCATCGAACACACAGAATCGAATGAATACGCGGCCACGATCATGGACAGTATCACGACCGGCGCTCCTTCGGTCATCTACGGCAACCACGCCAATCAGGGCTTCATACCGCAGTTGCCCGCGGGCGCTGCCGTCGAAGTCCCCACTCTGGTTGATGCCAATGGCCTGCAACCCACAGTGGTCGCAGACTTGCCCCCGCATCTGATCGCGCTCATGCGCACCAATCTGAACGTGCAGGAACTGACCGTACAGGCACTCTTGACGGAAAACTGCGAGCATATCTATCACGCGGCCATGCTCGACCCCCACACGGCGGCGGAACTGGACCTGCGCCAGATCCGCGCGCTGGTCGATGATCTGATTGTCACCCATGGCGACTGGCTTCCCGACTGGTGCCATGCAAGGAAAGCCGCATGAGCTTCATCTTGCCAAAAATACTCAAATACGCCCTCACCCCCCGGAGCTCCGCATGACCGCACTCTACCCCGACCTCAAGGACGCTTCGGTCTTTATAACTGGAGGCGGCTCTGGCATCGGTGCAGGCTTGACCGAAGCCTTCCTGCGCCAAGGCGCGAAACTCGCGTTCGTCCAAAGATCCGACGCAACAGCTTTCTGCGACGAGATGGAACAGAAGACGGGCAACCGCCCGCTGTTCATCGCCTGCGACATCACCGACCCTGACGCCCTGAAAGCCGCCATCGCGCAGGCCGCCGATGCACACGGCGCGGTGCAAGTGCTGGTCAACAATGCCGCCAATGACCAACGCCACAGTCTTGCCGATGTGACGGAGGATTTCATGGACTGGGCGCTGGCGATCAATTTCAAATGCTATGTCACGGCCTGTCAGGCGGTTGTCCCGGCCATGCAGGCAGCAGGCAAAGGGTCGATCATCAACATCACCTCGATCAGCTACATGATGGGCAATGCGGGTTACCCGATCTATACCGCCGCGAATTCAGCACTGAACGGTTTGACCCGTAGCCTCGCCCGCGAATTCGGTCCGGATCGCATCCGCGTGAATGCGCTGGCACCCGGCTGGGTGATGACACCCAAGCAGCTCGACAAATGGGTCACGCCTGAGGGGCTGGCCGCGCATGTGGCGCGGCAATGCTTGCCGGACACACTCAACCCTGAAGATATTGCAGGGGGTGTATTGTTTCTCGCCTCAAATGCTAGCCGTGCCATGACGGGCCAAGCCCTCGTCATTGACGGGGGCGTAGTGGTGACGGGATGAATAGCTTGGATTGGATCGCTGTCGATTGGGGCACTTCGCATCTGCGCGTCTGGGCCATCTTGGATGGGCGCGTGGTGGCCCATGCACAATCTGACAGAGGCATGGGGATTCTAAGCCGTCCACAATATGAGCAAGCCTTGCTGGATCTTGTCCATGACTGGTTGCCCGACGCAGATACAACCCTTGTCGTCGCTTGTGGGATGATTGGCAGTCGGCAAGGCTGGGTCGAAGCCCCATACCGTGCGGTCCCGTGTATGCCGCAGGGTACGACGCTCGCGCATGCGCCGACAGTTGATAAGCGCCTGAACGTGGTTGTGATATCCGGCCTGAAGCAGTCTATGCCTGCCGATGTCATGCGCGGTGAGGAAACCCAGATCGCGGGCTTTCTCGCGCTCAATCCTGGCTGGGACGGGGTGATCTGCCTGCCAGGCACGCATAGTAAATGGGTCCATATCAGTGCGGATGAAGTGGTCAGTTTCCAGACCTATCTGACCGGCGAATTGTTCCAGATCCTGTCAGACCATTCGATCCTGCGTCACGGAATGGCGGGTTGGGATGAGGCAGGCTTTGCTGATGGCCTCGCACAGGGTTTGGAGCGGCCAGAGCGTTTATCGTCGCGATTGTTTTCGTTGCGTGCTGAAGGGCTTTTGAATGACCTCGCCCCTGCAACGGCGCGCGCCCGTCTGTCGGGCATGTTGATCGGCGCCGAGGTCGCTGCCGCAAAACCCTATTGGCTGGGACAGCGCGTTGCTGTGCTGGGCGATAGTGCACTCGCTGATCTCTATGCACGCGCGCTGGCGTCTTTTTCTGTCCCTGTCACCCGTCACGATGTGGCTGACGCGACGCTCGCGGGGCTAAGTGCCGCGCGGGCCGCTTATCTGAAGCAGGACCAACCATGCGAGAATTGATTGCCATTTTGCGCGGTATCACCCCGGATGAA
>SKGU01000099.1 GCA_007117255.1 Natronohydrobacter sp.
ATCAGGATGGTGTTTTCAGGGTCTTTGATCTCGGCCATTTGGCGCTCCTTGGTTTTCAGCTTGGCGACACCCTAATGGAGCAGCGCGCGCAGGAAAACCCCCGTCGCACGCGGCAAAGGAGCCATTGACCCTGCCCCCTGTTTCGCGCCACATTGCGCCACGTTCGGCAAAGGGGGCCCGTCATGACGTTCAAGACACTGGATGATATGGATTTCGCAGGCAAGACCGCGCTGGTGCGTGTCGATATCAATGTGCCTGTCGAGGCTGGCCGCGTCACCGATGCCACACGAATCGAACGGATCGTGCCGACGGTGCACCATATCACTGAAGCTGGCGGTAAAGTCCTGCTTCTGGCCCATTTCGGACGCCCCAAAGGACAGGCCGTTCCTGAGATGTCACTGGCGCAGCTTATGCCCGCGCTGGAAGCAGCGCTTGGACAGCCTGTAGCTTTTGCCGAGAACTGCATCGGTGGGCCCGCCAAGAAAGCTGTGGCCGCATTGGAACCCGGCGGAATCGCGTTGTTGGAGAACACCCGCTTTCATGAAGGCGAGGAGAAGAACGACAAGCTGCTGGCCGCATCCATGGCGGCACTCGCGGATATCTACGTCAACGACGCGTTTTCTGCCGCGCATCGCGCGCACGCATCGACAGAAGGACTGGCGCATCTTCTGCCCTCATGCGCAGGGCGGCTGATGGAGGCGGAACTCAAGGCGCTGGAAGCGGCGCTTGGCAACCCTGAGCGCCCGGTCGCGGCTGTCGTTGGCGGGGCGAAGGTTTCGACAAAGCTGGATTTGTTGTCGAACCTGATCACCCGCGTGGATCATCTGATCATTGGCGGTGGCATGGCCAATACATTTCTTGTGGCCAAGGGGGTCGAGATCGGCACGTCACTGGCCGAGCGTGACATGGCCGAGACCGCGCGCGAGATCATGGCGCGCGCCGCAGACGAAGGCTGCACCCTGCATCTGCCCATCGATATTGTCGTGGCGCGCGAATTTGCTGCCGATGCGGCCAATGAAACCCTGCCTGTCGACACTTGCCCAGAGGAAGCAATGATTCTGGATGCTGGCCCAGAAACTGTTGCAGCTATTTCAGCGGTGATGGCGGAATGCAGAACGCTGGTCTGGAATGGCCCCTTGGGCGCGTTCGAGATTGCGCCTTTTGACACAGCGACCGTCGCTGCCGCGCGCGAAGCGGCCCGTTTGACAAAAGAAGGGGTGCTTGTGTCTGTTGCAGGCGGGGGCGATACTGTAGCCGCCCTGAACAAGGCAGGCGTGAGCGAGGATTTCAGCTACATCTCGACCGCTGGTGGGGCTTTCCTTGAATGGATGGAAGGCAAGGTGCTGCCCGGCGTTGCCGCCTTGTCAGACAGGTGATCTGAGATGCAAAACCTTGTCTGGATCGGCGCAGCAATATCACTTTCCGGGGTACTGGCGTTGATGTGGTGCATTTTCTATGTCTTGAAACTGCGCCGCGCGGAACTTGATGAAACGACCATGCGCGCGCGCATGCAAAAGGCCGTGATCATCAATTTCGCGGCGCTGGCTGTTTCAACTGTCGGGCTGATGATGGTGGTGGTTGGCATCTTCCTGTCATAAGGACAGGAAAACACGGGCGAAGGGATTCACAAGGCACTATTTCTGTGTCATTGTGGCATCAATAAGGCCGAAACTGGCATCACAGACAGGCACCCTTTGATGAAACGTTCGCGTCCGGCCATCGGTCCGCTGTTCTATTTTGGCACCGCCATGGTGTTGGGCCTGTATTTCACCTTTGCCGCTGTGCAGGGTGATTTTGGCCTGTTCAACCGCGTGCAGATAGATTCAGAGATCGCACAACTGACTGCGCTCCGCGATCGCCGGAAAGCCGAACTCACCTTGCTGGAGAACCGCACCCGGCGGTTGTCGGACGATTATCTGGATCTCGATCTTCTGGACGAGCGCGCGCGAGATGTGCTGGGGCTTGTACGCCCCGATGAGATCATCATTCGCTAGTCACCTTCCGGCTCATAACCATCAACAATCACCAGATCGGCCAACGAGACAGGTTCTCGCAAGGCTTTCGCTGCTTGGTATTCCGGGCTGTGATAACAGGCCTCCGCGCTGATCCTGTCTGGAAACTCGATCACGACTGTACGCGCACGGCTCTTGCCTTCGACCTGGTTTTGTGTGCCACCGCGAACGATGAATCTTGCGCCATATTTGGTGAATGCTGCGGCGTTTGCGCGAACATACGCCGAATAGGCTTCTGGGTCTTTGACATCGACATGGGCAACCCAATACGCTTTGGACATGCGGCTCACCTTATGGTTGTGCTTGTTTGTCAAGAAACTGTTTCACTTGCGCGACATCAATGTCGAGAGCGCGCTATCATGCCAGACTATCGCAGTTGGCAATATGGCCATGCAAGAGGGATTGTGACAACAGCGCGCAGCCGTCACGATGAATGGGAGGATTGGATTATGTTTGACCCGGTTTCAATTTGGATGCAGAGCAGCCTGTTCTGGATCAGAGTGTTCAAGCAGCAACAGGATATGTATCTTGCTATGCTCGGTAATGTGGCCGAAAAACTGCCACATGAGAGCGCAGAGGACTTGTCGCGCGAGGCGGAAGCGATGAAAGAAATCGCCACCGTTAGCCCACGCAAGACATCGCGAAAACCTGCTGCGGCCACGCGCACCCGTGGGGCGCAACTGGCAAGCGCCTGACGACGGCCCGCAGTGCACGGCCCGCAGTGCAGTTCACTTCGCTAGGTCTTTGAGGATCGGGCAATCGGGGCGGTGATCACCTGCACAGGCGTCAATCAGGTCCGCAAGCGTGGCACGCATCTGTGTCAACTCGCTCATTTGCGCGTCGATCCGGTCCAGATGCTGGCGCGCCAGCGCCTTCACATCGGCACTGGCGCGATGCTCATCACGGTATAGCGCCAGAAGCTGGCGTGCTTCCTCGATCGAGAAACCCAGCATCCGCGCGCGCCTCAGGAACGCAAGCCGGTGCAAATCGGCGTCCGAGAACACACGGTAGCCGTTGGGATCGCGGCGCGGTGTGATCAGGCCGATATCCTCATAGTAGCGGATCGTCTTGGGCGGCAGACCCGCGCGCTTGCCCACTTCGGAAATATTCATGCAGCAGCCTCCAACTTGGGGGCGTCAATGTAGCGCAGGCGCAGCGCATTGGACAACACGCAGATGGAACTGAGCGCCATGGCGCCCGCCGCAAGCATCGGCGACAGCATCAACCCAAATGCCGGATAAAGCAGCCCCGCAGCAACCGGGATCAGCGCGGTATTATAGGCAAAGGCCCAGAACAGGTTCTGCCGGATATTGCGCATTGCACGATGCGAAACTTCCAATGCGGCCAGAACCCCCTCAGGCTTGCCTGAGACAAGCACAACATCTGCTGTCTCCACCGCCACATCCGTGCCCGTTCCGATAGCGATTCCTATATCCGCTTCCGCAAGCGCGGGCGCGTCATTGATCCCATCACCGACAAATGCGATTGGTCCAAAGCGCGCGCGCAGATCTTTCAACGTATCAACCTTGCCCTTGGGCATGACTTCTGCCACGACCTCGTCAATGCCAAGCTCGCGCGCGACCGCGTTCGCAGCGGACTTTGCATCGCCGGATATCATGGCCACCCTCAAATCGCGCGTCTTGAGTGCTGCCACCATATCCCCGGCCCCCTTGCGCGGTTTGTCCGCCACAGCCAGCACAGCGACAAGCTGCCCGTCCGCCGCCAGATACAAAGGACTGCGCCCCTGCGCGCTCAGGGCGGCGACCTGTGCATCCAGCGGGCCGGTATCCACGCCCAGTTCCGCCATAAGTCGCGCCGCCCCAAGGGCCACAGCGCGCTCGTCAATCTGACCCCGCACGCCCTGCC
>SKGU01000268.1 GCA_007117255.1 Natronohydrobacter sp.
CCTTGAGGATCGGGCGCGCGGGATCATAGCCAAATTGCACAGCGTCAAAGACAACCTCGCCCGATCCGACACACAGATCCTGTGCGCCCGGCGCATCGCGCACATCGGGCGGCTGGTCCAGAAGATCAAACATTTCTGCCATATCAACCAGCGCCTGACGGATTTCGCGGTAAACCGTGCCAAGAAAATTCAGCGGCATGGTAATCTGGATCATATAAGCATTGACCATGACGAAATCGCCCACAGTCAACTGCCCGTTCTGCACCCCTATCGCCGCCATGACCATCACGACGACAAGCCCTGTCGTGATCAGAAACGCCTGCCCGAAATTCAGATAGGCCAGCGAATAGTTGGTCTTGACCGCAGCATCCTCATATTGCGCCATGGCGGCGTCATAGCGCCGCGCCTCCATCGTTTCGGCATTGAAGTATTTGACTGTCTCGAAATTCAGCAGGCTGTCGATAGCCTTTTGATTGGCGTCCGTGTCCTGTTGGTTCATGATCCGGCGTTGGGTCACACGCCATTCGGTCACGCGGAAGGTGAACCACACATAAAGACTGATCGTCACCACCACGGTTGCCAGATACCAGATATCGAACAGCCAGAAGAAGATCACGCCGATCATCAACAGTTGCAGGATCAGCGGGAAGATCGAGAACAGCAGGAAGCGCAGCAGAAAATCGACTCCCTTCACACCCCGCTCGATGATCCGGCTCAGGCCGCCCGTCTTGCGCGTGATGTGATAGCGCAGGCTCAGGCGATGGATATGGCCGAAGGTTTCCAATGCCAGTTGCCGCAAGGCCCGCTGGCCCACGCGCGTGAACAGCACATTGCGCAATTCCTGAAAACCGATTTCCATCAGCCGCGCAATGCCATAGGCCACGGTCAGCCCGACCGCGCCCATGGCCAGCATCCAGGCGGCCCCCTCGCCCGCCAGCGCATCCACAGCGGCCTTGTAGAAAAACGGTGTGCCTACCGCGACAATTTTGGCCAGCACCAGCATCAACAGGGCGGCGACGACGCGCTGGCGCACCCAGACCTGATCTTGTGGCCAGAGATAGGGCACCACACGCCGGATCGTGCGCCACCCGCTCGCGCGTTCCTGCGCCGCATCGGGCATGTTCCCGGAAGGCGGTTTGCCTTGGGTGGCGGTCGTCGTGTCAGTGGCTGTCATGCTGGGCTTTCTTTCTTGCGCCTGCGCAATTTAAGTTTCCCCGGATCAAAAGACCAGAGGCGCATCACAGACGTCATGCGGTCGCTGACCCCGACAGCTTCATCAACACAAGCCCGCCTATGATCATCGCTGCCGCCACAATCCGCAACGGGCTGACCGCTTCACCCAGCGCCAAAATACCTACAGTAAAAGCCCCGACAGCCCCGATACCGGTCCAGATCGTATAGGCTGTGCCCAGAGGTAGCGTTTTCATCGCGAGCGCCAGAAGTGCAAAACTGCCCAGCATCGCAACGCCCATGATCATAGTTGGAACAAGGCGCGTAAACCCCATCGACTGTTTCATGGCGACAGCCCAGATGACTTCCAGCGCACCTGCAACAGCAAGATAAATCCAAGGCATGACACGCTCCCGTCTGCGCAGGTCGTCCTGACGCGAAATGACGGATATCGAGAGGTCGTCCTCTCGGTGTGCAACATGGTCATGCTGGGTGCAAAGGTCAAGCCAGACGAATGCGCATTGCGTCATAGTTGCGCTTGGACCACCCGGCGCGCGGGATTTCTTGCCTAGTCAGCAGTTTCCGGCAAAATGAAAACCTGCCCCGGATAGATCAGGTCGGGGTTACGGATCTGGTCGCGGTTCGCGTCGAAAATCCGCATATAGCGCCTGCCATCCCCGAAGCGCTGCTCTGACATGCCCCAGAGGGTGTTGCCCGGCTGCACGATCAACGCCTGCACGCCCGCCGCTTCGCGCGCTATTTCCGGCATGACCCGCTCGAACGGAATTTCGGCGCGTGATGTTACCTGCGCGGCCTCGTCCAGCTCATCGACGCGCAGCCTGTAAACGCCGCGCTCGATCCCGTCGAGTTGCGCCTGCCATGCGCCATCGGCCCCGGCACGGGCGCGAATGATCGGCTGATTGTCGATATAGATCTGGATATCAGAGGCACCGCGCGCAGCACGCCCGCCCAACGACACCTCGCCGCCGGAATCATAAGTCACGGAATCGATGCTGACATTGCCCACACTGCCACGCTGCGGCAGCGTCGCCGCCTCACCCAGAACCTGCACAGACCCGTCAGAGCGCATCAGCACTGCAAGCGGGGCCTGCGCCTCTGGCAGGTCTGCGGCATCGCCGGTGGCCACGTCTGCTGCCATATCCGGATCGGGGGCACCCTCTGCCTCGATCGCGCCGCCCTCGCTCTGCATCACCTGCGGGCGCACGGGTGCGGGGCTTGTGCCGAACAATGGCTCAACAGAGACTTCGCGCGCCATTGCGCGCGGCGCTTGCGGGGCTGCTGCTGGATCAACCGTGGCCAGCACATCGCTGCGCGGGGCCAGCATCAACGTATCGACAGAGCGTACCCTGTCGCCACTGGGCAGGCGCACTTCGAGTTCCAACACGCGCGGAACCGGGCTTGGGGCAACCTCGAACATCAGCACGAATTCTCCGGCTGCAGTGCTCACCGTCTCGGCCACTGCGGCCTCGTCAAGAAGTGCCGCGACAGCACTTGTCGCAGGCGCTTTGCCTGCGATCAGCACATCACCCAGATCAGTCACACGCACGATATCGAACAGGGGTGCATAATCTGACACCGGCGCCGCGAGGGCGATCTGGACATCGGGCGCAGGTTCTTCAGTCGGCAAGACCAACCCCGCTGGTTCGCTGATCACAAAATCCGGGCGCGGCAAATCCGGCTCTGGCAGGGCCGAGGGAAAAACCACCACATAGGCCACGCTTGCAGCACCAGCCACAGCGACAGAGCCAACCGCCCATTGTGTCAACGCCCCTTTTGGCAGGTATTGCAGCATGCGTTCCCCTTTCACGGGCGGGCTGAGCGCCGCACCGCTTGCGCGAGTTTAACAATCCCGTTACCCGGTCGCAAAGCAAATTCAAGCGAGACTGTGCTCATGGCCACACTTCCCCCTTCCGTCTGTGTCTTTTGCGGCGCGCGCAGCGGCATTTCCCCTGCTTATGCAGAGGCTGCGCGCGATTTCGGACCAATGATGGCGCGGCGCGGCTGGCGGCTCGTCTATGGGGCAGGTGATATCGGCATCATGGGCGAAGTCGCGCGAAGCGCGCAGCAGGCGGGCGCACCAGTCTTCGGCGTCATCCCCAAACACCTGATGGCGCTGGAAGTCGGACGGCTGGACCTTGGCACGCTGGTGATCACAGAGACGATGCACGAACGCAAAAAAGTCATGTTCACCAATTCCAACGCCATCGTGGTACTGCCGGGGGGTGCTGGTACGCTGGACGAGTTCTTCGAGGTGCTGACGTGGCGCCAGATCGGACTGCATGACAAGCCGATCTATCTGCTGGATCTGGACGGATTCTGGCAACCGCTGATCGCGCTGGTCGACCATGTGATCGCGCAAGGTTTTGCGGCAGAGTCGCTGCGAGAGTTTTTTGTGGTGGTCGAGACGGTAGACGCGTTGGAGAAGGCGTTGGGAGATGTCCTTTGATCGATCGGGTATGAGTGAACCAAGCCTATCAGCAACACTCAGCCCTCCACAGCACTGATAAAACACATTGCAACTGCGCCCTGTTGCCTGGCCCGGTGCGATCGTTCCAACCAACAGGGATTGTGTATCAAAGCGGCCTTTCCCGCTTGTGGGTGATGCTTTACCAGAGCCTGCGCTGATGCTTCTCGCGGGTAAGTTGCCCAAGGTAAGGCCATGATCGACCTGCCACGGGTGAC
>SKGU01000293.1 GCA_007117255.1 Natronohydrobacter sp.
CGGTTCCACCAATCGCGCCGGTTTCGCCCAGCACATGCCACGGCTCCAGCGCCTGACGCAGTTCCAGATGCACGCCTTCGACCTCGATCTGGCCACAGAACGGGAAGCGGAATTCAGACTGAGCGCGGAACCATTCGGGGTCCAGATCAAACCCATGCGCGCGCAGATCGGCCAAGAGCGACAGGAAATCGGCCCAGACGAAATGCGGCAGCATCATGCGGTCATGCAGTACAGTGCCCCAGCGCACGGGCGCAGTGCGTACCGGGTCCTGGGCTGCGCGCGCGATGATGGCGCGGATCAGGAGTTGCTGTGCCAGATTCATGCGCGGATGCGGCGGCATCTCGAAGCCGCGGAATTCGACCAGCCCCAGCCGACCGGTCGGGCCATCGGGGGAATAAAGCTTGTCGATGCAGATTTCCGCGCGGTGGGTGTTGCCCGTCACATCAATCAGGATGTTGCGCAGCAAGCGGTCCACCAGCCAGGGCGGCGGCATTGACCCGCCCGCGACCGGATCGCCAATCTGGCTAAGCGCGATTTCCAGCTCGTAGAGGCTGTCATGGCGGGCCTCATCAATGCGCGGGGCCTGTGATGTGGGGCCGATGAACAGGCCAGAGAACAGATAGCTTAGCGACGGGTGGCGCTGCCAGATCAGGATCAGCGATTTCAGCAAATCGGGGCGGCGCAGAAACGGGCTGTCAGTCATGGTGGCCCCGCCGACGACAACATGATTGCCCCCGCCCGTGCCGCAATGCCGCCCGTCGATCATGAATTTATCCGCACCAAGGCGGCAGTTGCGGGCCTCTTCATAGATCGCT
This sequence comes from Natronohydrobacter sp., assembly GCA_007117255.1. GTDB lineage: Bacteria > Pseudomonadota > Alphaproteobacteria > Rhodobacterales > Rhodobacteraceae > Roseinatronobacter. The sequence continues at coordinate 816 of SKGU01000293.1, forward strand.
TCGGTGGTGGCCACGCAATCGTCCCAGCTATGGGCCGGGTGGATATTCACCTCGATCACGCCGGGGTCCGGGGCCACGCGGATCACGTTCAGGCGCGGATCATCGGGGGGCGCATAGCCTTCAATATGGATGGGCAGGTTCATGTCAGCGGCGGTCGCCTCTGCTGCGGCCAGCAGATCAAGATAATCCTCCAGCGTTTCGCAAGGGGGCATGAACAGGCATAGCCGCCCGTCGCGTGGCTCGACCGCGATGGCGGTGCGAACCTCGCCATCGATGGGGGATGCGCCGCCTTGCGCAACAACGCGCTGGCGGCGGGTATCATCGGCCGTCAATTGGCCAGGTTGGTCGCGCCCTTGCGCCACATCGGGCGTCATTGCGGCCTGCTCGGCCTCGTCACGCTTCAGCCTGTCGGTGTCTGTTTCGCCGCCGGATGCGTGGCGGGCGTGGAAATCAGGCAGCGGCCCCAGCGGCAGCGAGGTGTCGGCGGGGTAGCTGTAGGGGTATTGTGAGGGCGGGATATCCGGCAGGCTGGCCAGCGGCAGACGGAAGCCCACCGGGCTGTCGCCGGGCACCAGAAACAGCTTGCCGCGCCGGGGTTTCCACATCTCGGAGCGCCAGCGCGGGGCGCTTGCCGCACTTTGCCAGCGCTGAATCGGCAGCACGAAGCCCGCAGGTTCGGTCAGGCCGCGCTCGAAGACCCGCGCAAAGCGCGCGCGTTCTTCGGGGTCTTTCAGTTTGGAGTTCTCAGGCGTGACATTAGGCGGCAGCTTGGCTTCTTTCAGGATCCATTCGCCGGGGTCTTCATAGGCGGGCTGGGCATGGTCCGGCGCAATGCCAAGCTTCTGCGCGAAGCCTTGCATGAAGGTCTGCGCCTCGGCTGCGCCGGATTTGTAATCCTGCGCTTCCTGCGCCACCAGCGCGGGGTTTTGCCACACGGGCTGCTCATCGCGGCGCCAGTAAAGCGAGAATGTCCAGCGCGGCAGGGTTTCGCCCGGATACCATTTGCCCTGACCGTAATGCAGAAAACCGCCCGGTGCGAAACGCGCGCGCAAACGCCGGATCAACTGGTCAGCCAGATCGCGCTTGGTGGGGCCGACGGCTTCGGTGTTCCATTCCGCGCTCTCGAAATCATCGATCGACACAAAGGTCGGCTCACCACCCATGGTCAGGCGCAGATCAGCGTCGTTCAGGGCCGCGTCCACTTTGTGCCCCATCGCGTTCAACTTGTCCCAGGCTTCGTCACTAAACGGCTTGGTGATGCGCGGATGCTCGGCCACGCGAGACACTTTCATATCAAAATCGAACTTGATCTGCGTGTCGGGCGATCCGGTATAGCCGCCCGAAATGGGGGCGGCGTTGCGGTAATGCGGGGTTGCGGCCAAGGGAATATGGCTCTCGCCGGTCAACAACCCCGATGTGGGGTCCAGTCCGATCCAGCCCGCGCCGGGAATATAGGCTTCGACCCAGGCATGCAGGTCGGTGAAATCGACCTCGGTGCCCGAAGGGCCATCGAGCGCTTTCACGTCAGGCGCAAGCTGGATCAGATAGCCCGATACAAACCGCGCTGCGACACCCAGATGTCGCAATGCCTGCACCAGAAGCCAGCTTGAATCGCGGCATGACCCTTCGGCGCGACCAAGCGTTTCCTCTGGCGTCTGAACGCCGGGTTCCATGCGGATCGTATAGCCGACGATCTGGCTGACCATGCGGTTCAGCATCACCAGAAAATCGACGGTCACCTGTGGCTCGCGCGGGACCGTATCCAGAAACCCCTTCAACAAGGGTCCGGCAGGTTCGGCGCGTTTGTAGATCACCAGATCTTCAGCCAGATCGGCAGGGTAATCGAAGGGCCACTTCTCGGCCCCTTCTTCGGTGAAGAAATCAAACGGGTTGTAGACAGACATATCGGCGGTCAGATCGACCTCGATCTTCAATTCCGTCACCGGTTCGGGAAAGACAAACCGCGCCAGCCAGTTGCCATAGGGGTCTTGCTGGTGGTTCACGAAATGCCCGCCGGGGCTGACCTTCAGGCTATGCGAGAGCACCCGCGTGCGCGAATGCGGCGCAGGGCGCAGGCGGATGATCTGCGGGCCAAGCGTGACCGGGCGGTCATAAGTGTAGTGGGTCAGATGGTAGATGCTGGCATGAATCGCCATATGTCTGTGTCCGTTTGTGATGGGTTCGCAGACAAGACTACTCCGGATCACGGCAGATGCGCATGTGAAGACTCATTCGTCGGGGAATTCCGCGCATAGCGTGACATAATTGCCTGAAATTCGGGCAAGCTGGCGGTGCGTATGTGAAAGACCCCTGACAACGCAGTTGCGAGTCGGGTGCTGGACAATTCTGTCTGGGCGCGTGACACTCTACGCATGGACATACATGACCTCAGCCCCGTTGATACTGCGCCGCTTGTGACTTTGCGGCAAAGCCTGCACGCCGCGCCTGAACTGTCCGGTGAAGAATCTGCAACTGCGGAATTCATCTGCGCTGCATTGGCGCCGACAAATCCAACCAGCGTGCTGGAGGGTCTGGGTGGAACCGGCGTTGCGGTGATTTATGACAGTGGCGCGCCCGGTCCGCGCGTCATGTTTCGCGCAGAACTGGATGCGCTGCCGATCGTCGAGAAAACAGGCCTGCCCTACGCATCCGGACGTGACGGTGTGGCGCATCTGTGCGGTCATGACGGGCACATGGCGATTCTGGTGGGGCTGGGGCAGTGGGTGGCGCGCAACCGACCACGCACAGGGCAGGTGATCTTGCTGTTTCAGCCCGCAGAGGAAACCGGGGCAGGGGCGCGCGCGGTTCTGGCAGACCCGCGCTTTGCCGATCTTCGGCCCGACTGGGCCTTTGCACTGCATAACATGCCGGGTATGGCGCTTGGGTCAGTGGCGGTCGCTGAAGGGCTGGCAAGCTGCGCATCTGTCGGATTGCGGTTCCGATTCAATGGGCGCGAGGCACATGCTGCGCAGCCTGAAACCGGGCTGTCGCCTGTCTCGGCCCTGTCTGCCCTACTGACCGGGCTGGCCCCCTATGGGATTGCGCCGCCGATGGGGCCAGAGTTTCGCCTTGCGACCCTGTGTCACCTGAGTATGGGCGTACCGGCTTTCGGGGTCGCGCCGGGTGAGGCCGAAGCCTGGGCCACATTGCGCGCAACCGATGATCCGTCGCTGGCGCAGCTCGAACGTGAAATCGTTGATCTGGCCCGCAGCAACGCGCAATCCTTGGGCGTCGAGATATCACGCTTTGATTTCTTCAATGCCTCGGTGAACGATCCGCAGGCCGTGGCTTTCGTGGCTGAAGCGATCCGCGACCTTGGTTTGGAAACGGGCGATTTTGCGCTGCCCATGCGCCCATCAGAAGATTTCGGGGCCTTCAGCGGGGCCGCGCGCACGGCGCTGTTTTTTCTGGGCGCGGGCAGGGCGCATCCGGCCTTGCACAATCCCGATTATGATTTCCCGGATGCCGTGATCGGCGCAGGGGTGGCGCTGTTTGTGCAGATCCTGAAAAACGTCTTGCAGGACTGAGCGTCAGTTCTCACGCAGAGCGCGGACAAAGAAGCTAGTCAAGGGGCGGGTCAGATACTGCAAAGGGGTGTGCGATCCCGTTTGCAAAAACACATCGACCGGCATTCCCGGCAGGATTGCGCGTTCCCCAAGTGCTGCAATTGTGTCAGGTGTCAGCGCCAGTTCAACACGATAGTAATTGTTGCCTGTGCTCTGTTCGAGAAAAGCGTCCGCCGAAATATGCACGACGTCAGCCAGAAGGGGCGGCAATTCGCGTGTGCCTGTGCCGGGGAATGCTACCCCTGCTGGCTGGCCGATCCATACCTGATCAATCGCGGCAGGTGGGATGCGCGCGGTGATAAACCAGGGCTGGTCCTGCGGAATGACAAAAAGCGCGGGCTCTGCTGGCCGCAGGACCGCGCGCGGCGTGGTGATTTGCAGATCATGCACCACACCATCAGTGGGCGCGCGAAGTTCCAGCCGGTCTATGCGCTCGTGCAGAGCACGCAGGCGTTCTGTCAGTTCAGGCAACTGCGCGCTGATCTCTTGCAGGTCGCGTTCGGCCTCTTCGCGCAACTGTGCCGATAAGGACAGGATCTGCTGGCCGATCTCCTCATGGCGTTCGGCGGCAGCGGCACGATCTGCGCGCAGGGCAGCAGCATGTCCGTCCAGTCGCGCCAACTCGCGCTCCAGTGCAAGGACGGGGGCCATGCGGGCAAGACCCTTTTGTGAAAGTTCCATCTGTGTGATGCGCTCTTGTTCTGCAAGCGCGCGCTGGCGCTGCAGCGCCTCTATCTGTGCGGTGATGCCGTCGATCTGCGCCATGATCTGGACGCGGCGCTGTTTGAGTTGTGTGATCAACCCGGATGTCGTGTCGCGCCGCGCTTGCAGCAGGCGCGCTTGCCCGTCGATCTGCGCGCGCAGATCATCGCGTCTGCGCGCGCCATCGCGCAACTCGTCGGGAAGACGTATTTCGGGGTTGCCGTCGCGTTCGGCTTCCAGCCGGGCGCGCCGGGCGATGAGTTCGAAATAACGTGCCTCGATCAGTGCCAGTTCCGAATTCAGATGCGCGCCATCCAGCCGGATCAGGACCTCGCCTGCCGTCACGGACGCGCCCTCATTGACCAAAACAGCCTCGATCACGCCGCCTTCCGGGTGCTCAACGACCTGTTTTCGGTCTTTGATGTCCAGATGGCCCATGCTGATCACGGCGCCGGATATCCGGGCGCCCGCCGCCCAGCCCCCGAACCCCAGCACCAGCACCAGCAGCGTCAGCGCTGCAAGCCGGAGATGAAAAGACGCGGAAAATGCGATCCTGTCTGTCATGACAAGGGTTCGCGGCCTTGCCGCATCACGGGCATATCCGGGGCGCGATATGAACGGCCAGTTGCGCGCGGGTGCAGGGGCAATGGATGCAAGATGTCGCCACTGTTCCGGGTGACTGCGCGCAACACCTCCTCTCGAGGGCCAAAGGCGGACATACGCCCATGATCCAGTTTCAGCAGCAGATCACATTGGGCAATTGCAGAGGGCCTGTGCGCGGCGATCAGCACGACTGCACCGCGCATTTTGGCGGCGTGGATCGCCGCGTGCAGGACGCGTTCGCCCATGTCGTCAAGATTGGCATTCGGTTCGTCCAGCAGCAGAAGGGCGGGGTCGCCATATAGCGCGCGCGCAAGGCAGATCTGCTGCATCTGGCCACCTGACAGCCCGCCGCCATCGGCGCGGATCAAGGTGTCATACTCGTCTGGCAGCGACAGGATCAGGTCATGGGCACCTGCCAGTTTTGCCGCAGCGATGACTGCGGGATCTGCTGCATCCGGGTCCAGCCGGGCGATATTGTCGCGGATGCTGCCTTCATACAAAGCGACTGTCTGGGGCAGGTAGCCGATGGCGTGTTGCAGATAAGGTCGCTGGCTGAACCCAAGCCGCGTAGTCCCAAGGTGCATGGTTCCTGAAGCAGTTGGCATGGCCCCTGCGATCGTGTCGAGCAATGTCGATTTCCCGGCCCCTGAAGGGCCGATCACCCCCAGCGCCTGCCCTTGCATCAGTTCAAAACTGATGGGCTGAAGCAAGAACCGTGTGCCGTCGCAGTCTGTATCCTGCGTTCTGACGGCAAGTTCCCTGATGGACAATTTCCCACGCGGTGGCGGCAGAGTGGTCAGATTTCGCGCGGGCGGCACGCGGGCAAGCAGGCTGCGCAAGCGCCTGATGGCCCCATGCGCAGCCTGAAGCTGCGGCCAGCCACTGATCACCTGATCCAGAGGTGCCAGAGCACGGCCCAGAATGATCGAGGCTGCGATCATAGCGCCGGGTGACAGTTCAGATCGCAACACAAGCCATGCGCCCGCACCCAGTATGGCCGATTGCAAGAACAGTCGCAGCGCGCGTCCGCCAGCGCCGAACCGGCCGGAATGATCCTGTGCCACCAGTGCTTTATGCACGGCGCTTTCGCGCAGGGCTTGCCAGTGTTTCAAAATGTGGCCCTGCATTCCCAGCGCCTGTAGTGGGCGCGCGGTGCTGGCGATCCGGCGGGCCAAAAGTTCGCTGCGATGCGTGGCGAGCAGGCTGGCTTCCGATCGGCTGCGGCTCAGAGTGATTGCGCTGACGCCAAGGCCAGCCAGCCCCAGCGCTGCGGCCAGCGCAACCACCCCAAGAACCGGGTGCAATACCGCGATTACGATCAGAAATAACGGCACCCATGGCAGATCAAACAGTGCCATGGCCACAGGTGCGCCGGATATTTGTTGCAGAAGCGACAGGTCTTGCGGGGCGCGTGCTGCGCCGGTTGCGCCCTGTTGGGCCGTATTGCCCGCTAATGCCGTTGCGAAAACGGGCAGATCCAGCGTCTGTTGCACCTGCGCGCCGACCCGTGCGGCGATCCGCGCGCGGGCGTGATCCAGCAGGCCAAGGATAAGATACAGAAAGCCCACAAGCGCCATAAGCGCAACAAGCGTGGCTTCCGATCGGCTGGACAGTACCCGCTCATAGACCTGCAACATGAAGATCGGCCCGGTCAGCATCAGCAAATTGGTAAAGATGCTGATCCCGCCCACGGCCCAGAGCAGACGCTTTTGCGTATCCGTCAGAAAAGCGGGTGATTGCTTTTCCGGCATGGCAGGCTGGCGGGTGGCAGACCCGGACATGGGCGTGGTCCATCGTTCACATGATGCGGTTGCCCCAAGGCTAGCGGCAAAGGGTTACGAAACCCCTTCGTTTTCGCCCCAGCCAGTGACCATGGTTCCGCTTGGGCGCGGTTATGTCCAATCCAGCACGATCTTGCCTGAATTACCGCTGCGCATGATCTCAAAGCCCCGCGCGAAGTCGTCAGCGGCCATGCGATGTGTGATGACGGGGCGGATGTTCAAACCGTTTTCCAGCATGGCAATCATCTTGTACCATGTCTCGAAAATCTCGCGCCCATAGACACCCTTGATGGTGATGGCCTTGAACACGATGCGTGACCAGTCCACAGGGCTTTTGCCCGGCGGGATGCCCAGAAGTGCGATGCGTCCACCCATGACCAGATTTTCCACCATCTGATCCAGTGCCTGCTGGTTGCCCGACATTTCCAGCCCCACATCAAACCCTTCGCGCATCTTCAGGCGCGCTTTCACTGCGGCCAGGTCTTCCTGCGCCACATTGACCGGCACCACGTCGGCCACTTTTGCCGCGAGTTCGAGCCGCGTGGGATTCACATCGGTGATGACAACATGGCGCGCACCGACATGACGCGCGACCGCTGCCGCCATGATCCCGATTGGCCCGGCGCCTGTGATCAGTACATCCTCGCCCACCAGATCAAAAGACAGCGCTGTATGAACTGCATTTCCCAAAGGGTCGAGGATCGCGCCGATTTCGTCATCAATTGCATCGGGCAGCGGCACGACATTAAAGGCTGGAAGGCGCAGGTACTCGGCGAATGCCCCTTGCTCATTGACGCCGATGCCGCGCGTGGCCGGGTCCAGATGAAATTTGCCTGCGCGGCTCTGGCGACTGTCGCGCCCGATCAGATGGCCTTCGCCCGAACAGCGCTGACCGACCGACAGCCCGGTGACATTGTGGCCCAGTTCCACGATTTCACCTGCAAATTCATGGCCGGTGATCAGCGGCACTGGCACTGTGCGCTGCGCCCAGTCATCCCAGTTCCAGATGTGAATATCGGTGCCGCAGATGCCGGTCTTGGCGATGCGGATCAGCACATCGTCAGGGCCGATTTCCGGTACCGGGGCGTCCACTTGCCACAATCCGGCCTCGGCGCGGGATTTTTCCAGTGCCTTCATGACAAGACCCCTGTGTCGCGCCCGGCCTGTGTGAATGCGGCCAGCGCCTGATCCAGGTCAGCGCGGGTCAGGGCTGCGTTCATCTGCGTGCGGATCCGCGCCTCGCCTTTGGGGACAACAGGAAAGAAGAAGGGCGAGACATAAACACCCAGATCGAACACGCGCGCCGCCATTGCCTGAGCCTTGTGCGCATCGTAAAGCATGACCGGGATAATCGGATGTTCACCCGGAAGCAGATCAAAGCCCGCGCGCGCCAGTCCTGCGCGCCAATAGGCGGCATTGTCAAAAAGCTGCGCGCGCAGATCATCGGCCACTTCCACCATGTCCAGCGCCGCAATACCTGCCGCGACAATCGCAGGCGGCAGCGAATTTGAGAACAGATAGGGCCGCGCGCGCTGGCGCAAGAGGTCAATTACTGGCTGCGGCCCGGCAATATAGCCGCCCAAAGCACCGCCAAGTGCCTTGCCCAATGTGCCCGTCAAGATATCGGCATGCACTTTGAGATGCGCAGGCGTGCCGCGCCCCTGCGGACCCATGACTCCTGTGGCATGGCAGTCATCGACCATGAGCAGCGCGTCATATCGGTCGGCCAGAGCGCGGATTTCGGGCAGCTTGGCAAGATAGCCGTCCATCGAGAACACGCCATCCGTGGCGATCATGATATGGCGCGCACCATCCGCGCGGGCGGCGCACAATTGCGCTTCCAGATCATCCATATCCGAATTGGCATAACGGTAGCGCCGCGCTTTGCACAGGCGTATCCCGTCAATGATGCTGGCATGGTTCAGCGCGTCCGAGATCACGGCGTCATCGGGGCCCAGCAATGGCTCGAACAGCGCACCATTGGCGTCGATACAGGCCGCGAACAGAATCGCATCCTCCATGCCCAGATACTGCGCCAGACGCGTCTCCAGCGCGCGATGCAGATCCTGCGTGCCGCAGATGAAGCGTACGGATGCCATGCCGAAACCGTGATCCGCCATCGCCTGCGTGGCAGCCGCGATCAGTGCAGGATGATCTGCCAGACCAAGGTAATTATTGGCACATAGGTTGATCACCTCACGACCGCCCACCTGCACGCGCGTCGATTGCGGTGTCGTGATCAAGCGTTCGCGCTTGATCAGCCCGTCACCGTCGATCTGTTTCAAAGAGGCGCGGATGTCATCCAGAAAGGTTTTGGACATGGTGTATCCTCAAGAACGTCACGCCTGTGATCGAGCATGAAAGGATCCCAGCGCCAAGTCAACCGCTGCAGCAGGTGGGTGCGTAGGTCCTCACATTCGGTGTTATCATACCCGACCCGACTGTTTTCGGGTTTGGGAGCGGGCTCCAAGCAAGAGCTTGCTCCCGGCGCCAAATTTGCAGGTTTCGTTTGCTTTTTCCCTTGCACAGGCAGGATCAAGCCAGTATCGACGCGCCCAGATCGGAGAGGTGCCGGAGTGGTCGAACGGGGCGGTCTCGAAAACCGTTGTCCCTTCACGGGGACCCAGGGTTCGAATCCCTGTCTCTCCGCCATTTACTAGTATTATATCAATAAAATCAATGGATTAGCTCTAATGTTTGGAGCTATCCCGCCAAAAGTCCCACCAAAGAAAATGCGCTTGATTGTGAACCGGTGATGCTGTCTGACAGAGTCGGCCTCTCACGAACCTCGCTGCGCGCTTTCGCGGCAACGCATCTTCAGCGTGATCGCTCTGGCAGCCTCTATCTCTATTGCCTGATAGACAGTAGCCGTGCGTTTCGCTTGAGGGTCGCGCTGCTCCACCACTCAGCACACCGTCGTGAATGGAATTTGGGGCCACCTGGCGCCAGAGACAACCGTCGAGTCTTGGATAGCAGAATCCGGCCTGAACCGTGCACGCGATCCGCCAGAGAGTTGGTGATCGGCGCGATATCGCGGTCGTAGGCATACCTATTTCGGGCAGATTCAGCGGTCTGCTCGCTCAAGAGCCTTGTTTTATTGGCGGATAAGTCTGTCGGTATCCGAAAAAACGGCGCAAATCGGATTAGCAAGCGAAAACAGTAGGTTAGCTTCAAAATCTGTTTGCCGTGTGCTATAAGTAATTTATCCAGACAGGTGTGGCCACGCTCGATTGGGTTCTGCTTTACTCAACACACGGAGTTCAAAATGACGGAAACACACATCACTTACCTGTCGGTTGCGCAGATCTCGGAGCGGCTCTCCGTGGCGCCTGTGACCATCTACCGCTGGATCAAGCAGGGTCAGTTTCCCGCTGGTCGCCATTTCAGCCCCGGCTGTCGGCGCTGGAGCCTCCAGGAAATCATCGACTGGGAAAACTCCTGCGGCACGGCAAACGCGGCCTGACGCGAAAGCGCTCAGCCTGAGACGAAATCCAATCAACTGAAACCACGAAACTGCTCCTGACCCATGTCTCTGAAGGCATGGCATTCAGGGGGCATGTCAAAGAGGAAAAACTCATGAACGATCTGCATCCAATCTCTACTGTCGGCTCTGCTCCAGCTGTTTGTGATGACGCGGTCAGTGCGCAAGCGCTCGCGCTCGCACATGTTTTGCATCCTGATGATCCGTTCCAGGAATGGCGCGCGATCGAAATAACAATGATGGAGTCTGTCGGTGCCATTCTGCCAAAGATGCCCGATCGGCTGCCGAGTGTTCAGCGCTTGCAAGCCATGGACGCAACCACGCGGTCATTTCGCTTGATGATCCTGATTGCGGCTCTCGCGATCCAGGTCGAAATGCTGAGAACCGGCATGCATATTCCTGCCGATCGCAGCAGGCCTATGAAGGCACAGCTTCGAAACGCGCGGCGTCGGCTGCGTAGAGCGTGTCTCCATGCCGAATTGTCGCATCTTTGGCGGGACGGTCGCTGGAAGATCGGAGGGCTTATGCAACTCTTGGACAAGCATCAGACCGGCACGAATACCCGCTAAACTCTGACGTCACGACGTCGGCTCGTGACGCGCAGTCAGCTCCGAGGCTGACAACACCACTACCCCAGAAAATCTGAACCCATGCAGAAACAGCGCACGCGCTCATGTTGGCGCGTGCGCGGAACACAAAGGAAGCAAACAGAATGATCGAACCCGCGAATCTCAACATAGCCGATGCCGCAGAAGTCCACCTTAAGCCGATCTTGGCTCAAGATGCCGACGAAGTTCAGCCCATTCCCGAGAGTTTTAAGAAGCTGACCGCGCCTGACAGATTGCAGACAGCCATGGAGGCAATGCCAGCAGAGTTTATCGCTCAGGAAGATGGCGTGACGTTTGTGGATCACAAGGAGAAAGTGATGCAATACTACCACCTCTGCGCGCCCATGATCGTCGAAAGCAAAGCCCGCACTGGTGCCGCCGGTGATTGGAGCACCTGCATCCGCTTTCTGAATCAGGACGAGGAAGTTGTCGCGATGGTCGTCTCTGACAGTGACATCCAGTGCAAACTGTCCACCGTCATCGCTCAGCTCGTCCAGAGGGGCTTCTGGGTCACACCGGACCGGAAGCACCATAGCAAGATCGGGGCGTTGATCCTGCAGTGGCGGACACCCCACCGCGTGACGCTGGTTGATCGTTTCGGCTGGACCGATGACAGCTATAGAGCCTTCGTGCTCAGCGATGGCGCTGTCATTGGAAACGCAACGGTATTGCCGCGCCCGCATCTGATGGCGACCGCTGGATCTGGTGCGCGCTTCAGAGGCACGTTGGAGGATTGGCGCGCGCATGTCGGATTGCCCGCGGTTGACAATCCGCTGATGATCACCTGCATCTCACTCGCTTTCGCGGGCGCGCTTTTCCAGCCTCTGGGGCTGGAAGGGGGTGGCCTGCATGTCCATGGGGCGTCTTCGACGGGGAAATCGACCCTGCTTCGCGCAGCAAACTCTGTGTGGTCGCCACCAGGAGAGTTGCAAAGCTGGAATGGGACAAAGAACGCCTTGGAGGTCATCGCCGCCCAGCATTCTGGTCGGTTGCTGGCGCTCGACGAGATCGGCGAAGCTGACCCCAATACGATCGGCGAAACCACCTACGCGCTGGCAAATGGCAAAGGGCGCGGCAGGCTGACATACAATCTCGAACAGCGGAAACTGAACTGGCATCTCGCGGTCTTGTCGTCGGGAGAATTGTCGCTCGGCGACCATATTGGAAGCACGGGCAAGAAAACCATGGCCGGACAGAGCGTCAGGCTCCTGGACATCCCGATCGAGACAGAACGCTACGGTGCTTTCCGCAGCTTCCACGACTGTGCGACGCCCGCGCAGTTTGCGCAGTCCATCAACCAAAGGGTCGCGCAATCTTATGGGGTCGCTGGTCCTGAATTCGTGCGCAGGCTGATATCCTGGCTGGAAGACGGCGACAGCCATGAGACGCTGAAGGCGTTTCACGCGACGATCATGTCCAGCTTGCGAGCGGGACAAGAGTTCCCATCGGACGGCCTGACAGAGCGGGCGTTGCAACGCTTTGCGCTGATCGCCGCGGCTGGAGAGCTCGCAACAGCATTCGCGATCACGGGATGGGAGACAGGAGAGGTTGTTGGAGCTTTAAAGGAAGTGATGAAGCTGTGGCTGCAAGGCCGTGATCTGCCAACGCTGCGCGACCTCGACGCGACGCGGGATCGTGTCTTGGCCTTCGTCAGAGTGCATTCGAGCAAACTGATGCCCTTGCCCGCGACGCCTACGCCACTTCAGCCCGGAAAAATGGGCTGGATCGATCAGGACACCTTCTACTTCTCAGACGTAGCATGGACGATGATGCACAAGGGCTACGAACCGCGTGATAGCGCGCGACAGCTGCGCAACGCTGGTGCGTTACAATGCAACGATGAAGGTCTCCAGTTCAAAATGCCGCGTGCGGTCGTCGGCAGACCCCGCGCATATGCTGTTCGTCGCGCCTGGCTGGACGAAGCAACGGTCCAAGTAGCTGCCGAATAGGTGACAAAAAAGGGCTGGTCCGGGTTGCCGGTCCAGCCTGTTCGCGTCTGCGGCCCAGAAAATATCTTTATGTTTCAGTGCGGTCCGGGCGGTCCGGTTGGTCCGAGACGTTCTTGACAGGTGGGCTCGCTTCTTTGCGTTTTACCGGCCTCATCACGAGACCAATCGTCTGCCAAATGCCGCGCGACAAACAGGATGAGAATCCAGCGTCAATCAGGATGAGAACGCAGTTTTGGGCGCCCGTAGGGAGGGCGTAGCCCGACCGGAGGGGGGCCAAAACTGCGTTTCGCCCTTCATGGGTGGGTCTGACGGTCGTGACC
>SKGU01000343.1 GCA_007117255.1 Natronohydrobacter sp.
CAACTCAGCGCGCGATCCCCTCGGTGCGCGGAGTGAAGCGCAGCCATCAGGCCGCACTGCCCCCAACGGTCAGCCCGCCGATCATCAGCGTCGGCTGGCCCACACCCACAGGCACCCATTGACCCGCCTTGCCGCAGGTGCCCATGCCGGGATCAAGTGCCATGTCATTGCCGAGCGCGCGAATTTTTGTCAGCGCGGTGGCGCCATCCCCGATCAGGGTCGCGCCTTTGACCGGAGCCACGACTTTGCCGTTCTTCACGCGGTAGGCTTCAGTGCAGGAAAAAACAAACTTCCCGTTGGTGATATCCACCTGCCCACCGCCAAACCCTACAGCATGTATCCCGTCCTTCAGGTCGGCGACAATGTCTTCGGGGGGCGTGTCGCCGCCCATCATATAGGTGTTGGTCATGCGTGGCATGGGGGCGTGGGCGTAGGATTCGCGCCGACCGTTGCCTGTGGCTGGAACGCCCATCAGCCGTGCGTTCTGGCGGTCTTGCATATATCCCACCAGCACCCCGTCCTCGATCAATATGTTACGGGCCGAGGGTGTGCCCTCGTCGTCAATGGTGATCGAGCCGCGACGATCCGGGATCGTGCCGTCATCCAGCACAGTCACACCCTTTGCAGCGACTTGCTGGCCAAGTAGGCCTGCAAAGGCAGAGGTGCCCTTGCGGTTGAAATCGCCCTCCAGCCCGTGACCCACGGCCTCATGCAGCAGGATGCCGGGCCAGCCGGGGCCAAGCACCACATCCATGACGCCTGCTGGCGCGGGCTCTGCCTCTAGATTGACGAGTGCAATGCGCAACGCTTCGCGCGCCAGACCTTCCCATGTCGCGCGTGCCATCATCCCGTCCAGTCCGGTACGTCCGCCTGCGCCCGCCGATCCCGATTCGCGCCGACCGTCCTGTTCAACGATTACGGACAGGTTCAACCGGCTCATGGGACGGATATCGCGCAGGTGCAGACCTTCAGGGCGCAGGATTTCAACCTGTTGCAATGTTGCAGCGACCGACACCGAAACCTGCACCACACGCGGATCAAGCGCGCGGGTGAATTCGTCAATCTCGCGCAGCAGATCGAGCTTCACCGCGAATGTCGTCGCCGCAACGGGGTCTGCATCCGTGTAAAGGCGTTGATTGGTGGGCTTTGGTGCATCGGCCAGAGTGCCGCCGCCGTCGCCCACAGCAAGCCGGGCTGTTTCTGCCGCGCGCCGCAGCGCGTTCATGGTCATATGGGTAGAATGCGCGTAGCCTGCGACTTCGCCGCGCACAGCCCGCAGGCCGAACCCTTCGGATGCGTTGTAGCTGGCGGATTTTATGCGTTGATCGTCTAGCAGGATCGATTCCGAGATGCGTTTCTCGGCGAAAATCTCGCCATCATCAGCACCTGCGGTCGCACCACGCAGAATCGCAAGGGCGTCGTCCTTGTCGAAACGGGTCTCGAAGGGGCGGAAATCTGTGTCACTCATTGCGGGGCCTTCCGGTTTGATGCTGCGCTACGGGGCGCGGAAGCTAAGCTGTCCTTGATCCATATCAACAAATGGCAATGTGTCGCATCGGTTTTGCTTGTTCTGTCATGTGTAATATGGTTTTACGAGGGACAAAGCTCAACGGGATTCCATCGCATGCCAAGTTGGTGACTGACGGACCCGGATGAAAATGCGGATTTTGGCCGCTGTAAAAAACGGGAACCGAAGATGCGACTAACAAAAGCCCTCTCGTCACTGGCTGTGGCCATTTCTGGTGGTTTGATTGCTGCGCAGGCCGCTGCCGATGATCTTTTGCCCCAATTGCCGGTTCTCGGGGCGCCGATCCAAGACGGCATTGCGTTGCAAACGCCTTACACAGCGTTGGCACGCGAAGTCGTGTTCCTCGACAATCTTCTGTTGTGGATCATCACCCCGATCACCATTTTCGTGACGGGTCTGCTGATCTGGGTAATCGTGCGCTACAATCGCCGCGCCAACCCTGAGCCAGCCCGCTTCACGCACAATACCCCGATTGAAGTGGCATGGACTGTAGTGCCCGCGCTGATTCTTCTGTTCATCGCAGTGTTCACCTTCCCGGCGCTGCGCCATCAGCAGATCATGCCGGAGGCAGATGTGACCATCAAGGTTACGGGGTATCAGTGGTACTGGGGCTATGAGTATGTCGACCATGATGTCGAGTTCTCGCAGTTCATGCTGGAGCGTGATGAACTTGCCGATCATGGCTACACGGATGATCTGTACCTGTTGGCGACCGACACAGCGATGGTTGTGCCCGTGAACCGCAATGTGGTGCTGCAAGTAACGGCTGCTGACGTCATCCATGCCTGGACGATTCCGGCCTTTGGCGTGAAGCAGGATGGCGTTCCTGGTCGTCTTGCCGAGCTATGGTTCAACGCTGAGGAAGAAGGCATTTACTTTGGCCAGTGCTCCGAGCTGTGCGGGATCAACCATGCTTACATGCCGATCACTGTGAAAGTTGTGAGCGAGGCCGAGTATATCGCATGGCTGGAGCGTCAGGGTGCTGAATTCGCGAATGCGCCCGCATGGATCGAATCGGCCACACAGCTCGCCTCTGCAAACTGAAAGCCAGACGGGGCCACAGCGCCCCGTTAGCCGCTATTGACTGGAACAGCCATGACTGACACCCGCGCAGATATTCCCTACGCTGATACTGGCGAAGCGGGCTTTGGCGACTTCGTGGCGCTACTGAAGCCTCGTGTCATGTCGCTGGTGGTGTTCACGGCACTTGTGGGTTTGCTGGTCGCACCCGGTACGCTGCACCCGGTCGAGGCTTTGGCCGCAATCATCTTCATCGCCTTGGGTGCGGGCGCATCCGGCGCGCTGAACATGTGGTGGGATGCCGATATTGACCGGATCATGAAGCGCACGTCAAAGCGCCCGATTCCGGCGGGCAAGGTCACGCCGGGCGAGGCGCTGGGTCTGGGCGTTGCCTTGTCTGGCCTGTCGGTCATCATGCTGTGGCTTGCGACAAATGCGCTGGCGGGGTTCTTGCTGGCCTTTACCATCCTGTTCTACGCAGTGATTTATTCGATGTGGCTAAAGCGCGCGACGCCTCAGAATATCGTGATTGGTGGCGCGGCAGGTGCATTTCCCCCGATGATTGGCTGGGTGGCGGTGACAGGTTCGATCAGTCTGGAAGCCTGCCTGATGTTCATGCTGATCTTCATGTGGACGCCGCCGCATTTCTGGGCGCTAGCGTTGTTTATGAAGTCGGATTATCATAAAGCCAATGTGCCGATGCTGACCGTCACGCATGGCCGCAAGGTGACGCGCGCGCATATTCTTGTCTACACTGTCGCGCTGGTGCCCTTCGCGCTGGCAACTGGCTTCACCTCTATTGGTGGCCCGCTGTATCTGGCGCTGGCGCTGGCACTGAACGCAATGTTCCTGCAAGGGGCATGGGCCATCTGGAGCCGCAGTGAAACCGACGCAGAAGCAGATGGCTACGCTGTTGAAAAGCGGGTTTTCCGCTTCTCACTCGCCTATCTGTTCCTCCATTTTGGCGCGATCCTTGCCGAAGCCGCGCTGACCCGGTTGCCCGCCTATGCCGAGTTTGCGGCCAAATTCAAGATACTGGAGCTGTTCTGATGTCCATCACCCGCGAACATGACCTGCACAAACGCCGTTCCGGGCGCAATATCGGTCTTGCCGTGGTGCTGGTCGGGTTCATCGCTCTGGTCTTTGGTCTGACGATTGCCAAAGTGTCGGGCGGTTCAGCCTTGCAGGCTTTCGATCATTCCTATCGCCCGTCGCTCGACCCTGATCATGTGAGGTTCCAGCAAAGATGATTGCTACTTGGAAACGCCTGAACGGCATTCAGAAAACCACGGTCCAGGC
>SKGU01000141.1 GCA_007117255.1 Natronohydrobacter sp.
CCAATGC
The DNA here is from genome assembly GCA_007117255.1 of Natronohydrobacter sp. Taxonomy (GTDB): domain Bacteria; phylum Pseudomonadota; class Alphaproteobacteria; order Rhodobacterales; family Rhodobacteraceae; genus Roseinatronobacter. Next base: position 8 of record SKGU01000141.1, read on the forward strand.
GGCCTCCACCTCGGCCAGCGGCGTGCCTGCCCCGGCCACAAGCGTCAGCGCGCCCGGCTCATAAAGCGATATCCCCGCCAGCCCCTGTGTCACAAGCGCTTCGCCTGCAACGGGGTTGCCGACCGGGCGCGTCCCACCGCCCACAACCCGCAACGGCCCCCGCGCCGCGCGAATCAGATCAGACAGTTCAGCCTCACTGGCAGGGCGCATCTGCAGCCCTCCTTCTTTCCATTCCGATTTCAGTCTTGCCCAAATATCCTGGGGGTGAAACCAGCCCCTTGGGGCTGGTGAGGGGGCAACGCCCCCTTACGCCGCCCGCCGCGCCGCACTCGCTGCAAGCGGAAACACCTTCGCCGGATTGAGCAACCAGTGCGGATCAAATACATCCTTGACCCGCATCTGCGCGTCCAGATCCTCAGGCGAGAACTGAACAGCCATCAGGTCACGCTTTTCGATCCCCACGCCATGTTCGCCGGTCAGACATCCGCCCACCTCGACACAGAGCTTCAGGATTTCGGCGCCAAAGGCTTCGCAGCGTTCCAGATCACCGGGTTTGTTCGCGTCAAACAGGATCAGCGGGTGCATATTGCCATCACCTGCATGAAAGACATTGGCCACATCCAGCCCGAAGTCTTTCGACATTTCGGCAATCCGGCGCAGCACCAGCGGCAGGCTTGATACTGGAATCGTTCCGTCGAGGCACATGTAGTCATTGATTTGACCCATCGCCCCAAAAGCCGATTTTCGCCCCAGCCAGATTTTCTTGCTTTCGTCTTCAGACTGGCTTTCGCGCAGTTCGACCGGATTATGACGCCGGGCGATCTGGGTAATCACGCCAAGCTGTTCGTCGATCTCTGCCGCGCTGCCCTCTACTTCGACGATCAGCAGAGCCTCGCAATCAGGATAGCCCGCCTTGGCGAAATCCTCGCACGCGCGGATACAGGGCCGGTCCATGAATTCGATCGCCACGGGCAACACACCCGCCTTGATGATGTCACTGACGCAAGCGCCCGCAACCTCGTTGCTGTCAAACCCCATCAGCACAGGCCGTGCGCCTTCAGGTTTGGGCAGAATACGCAACGTGGCTTCCGTGACGATGCCCAACTGCCCCTCAGAGCCGCAGATCACCCCCAGCAGATCGTATCCCGCCGCATCCAGATGCGCGCCGCCAATCTCGGTGATGGTGCCATCCATCTGCACCATGGTGACGCCCAGCAGGTTATTTGTCGTTACCCCGTATTTCAGACAATGCGCGCCACCGGAATTCATCGCGATATTGCCCGCAATCGCGCAGGCAAGCTGGCTGGACGGGTCGGGCGCGTAGAAGAAACCATCGCTTTCAACTTCACCCGTCACGGCCAGATTGGTCATGCCCGTTTGAACGCGAATATAGCGGTCGGAATAGTTCACCTCAATCACATCGCGCAGCCGCGCCACACCAAGAATGACCGAGTCTTCCGTGGGCAAGGCGCCGCCCGCCAGCGACGTGCCAGAGCCGCGCGGCACCACTGGAACCGCTTCTTCATGGCAGATGCGCAAGATCGCTGACACTTCTTCAGTGGTTGAGGGCAACACCACTGCCAGCGGAATACAGCGATAGGCGGTCAGGGCATCGCATTCATAGGCGCGGCGCTCGGCCTCATCTGCGATCAGCCCCTCGGACGGCAAGATCTCGGCCAGACGTGCCAGTACATGATCGCGCTTGGCCATGATCTTCGTGTCGGGTTTTGGCATTTCCATTGTCGGACCCTCCCTGATCGCAACATTGGTAAAATAATATTACCAATTTTCGCAAAAGCAAGTGTTTTGTCACAATCCGGCATGCTGGCGCAACGCTAAGCGCGGCCAGATCGCTCTGGCCGCGCATCCCTGACGCTCTGATCCTGGAACTATCGCCCAGTGCGACAGGACCGCCCGCCGCGCCATAGCCATGGCAATGGCGTCCGCAGGGGGGTCAATCCCCCCAAGGACGCCACCCCCTTATTCCGCCGCCATCGGTGTCTGATCGACCAGCCCGACAATATCCATCATGATCCGGTTCAACTGGAAATCCTTGGGCGTATAGACCTGAGCAATCCCCATCGCGCGCAGTCGGGCCGCGTCTTCTTCCGGGATGATACCGCCCACGATCACGGGCACATGCGCCAGATCTTCCTCGCGCATCAAACGCATCAGCTCTTCCATCAGCGGCATATGACTGCCCGACAGGATCGACAGCCCCACAACATGCGCATCCTGATCGCGCACGGCGGCCACGATCTCGGCAGGGGTCAGGCGGATGCCTTCATAGTGAATATCCATCCCGCAGTCGCGCGCCCGCGCCGCGATCTGTTCCGCCCCGTTGGAATGGCCATCCAAGCCCGGTTTGCCCACGACGAATTTCAGCCGCCGCCCCAGTTTCGCGCTGACTGCATCCACCGCCTCGCGCACCGGGTCCAGACCTTCGGTCCGGTTTGATGGCGCGCGGCTCACGCCCGTCGGGCCGCGATACTGGCCGAAAGCCGCGCGCACGGTCTCGCCCCATTCGCCGGTCGTGGCGCCTGCTTTCGCCGCCGCAATCGAGGCAGGCATGACATTCACGCCTGCGCGCGCCGCTTCGCGCAGGTCTGCCAGCGCCTGTTTCACTGTCGCCTCATCGCGGCTTTCTCGCCACGCTTCAAGCCGGGCGATCTGGTCAGCTTCTGCTGCCGGGTCACAGACCATGATCGTGTCTTCACCCGTGGTCAGGGGCGAAGGTTCGGTCGTGGTAAACTTGTTCACCCCAACCACCACGGTCTCGCCCGATTCAATCCCTGTGATCCGTTCGGCATTGGCCTCGACCAGCCGCGATTTCATGTATTCAATCGCCTTGACCGCCCCGCCCATATCGTCGATCCGCGCCAGTTCCTCGCGCGCGCCCTCCATCAACTCGGCCACCTTGCGATCCACCACCGGGTTGTTGTCGAACAGGTCATCGAATTCCAGAAGATCGGTTTCATAAGCCAGCACCTGTTGCAGCCGCAGCGACCATTGCTGATCCCACGGGCGCGGCAGGCCAAGCGCCTCGTTCCATGCTGGCAGTTGCAGCGCGCGGCAGCGGGCTTTCTTCGACAATGTGACCGCCAGCGCTTCGATCAGAATGCGGTATACGTTATTTTCTGGCTGCGGTTCGGTCAGGCCAAGGCTGTTGACCTGCACCCCATAGCGGAAGCGGCGGTATTTCGGGTCATCAATGCCGTAACGCTCACGGCAGATTTCATCCCACAGATCGACAAAGGCGCGCATCTTGCACATCTCGGTGACAAAGCGGATGCCCGCATTCACAAAGAAGGAAATCCGCCCCACCATCTGCGGGAAATGCTCGGCCGGGACTTTTGTTTTCAGATCATCGAGCACCGCGCAGGCCGTGGCCAGCGCAAAGGCCAGCTCCTGCTGCGGGGTCGCACCCGCTTCCTGCAAATGGTAGGAGCAGACATTCATCGGGTTCCATTTCGGCAGATGCTCGCGCGTAAAGGCGGCGACATCCGTGATCATGCGCAAGGACGGCTCTGGCGGGCAGATATATGTCCCGCGCGAGAGATATTCCTTGATCAGGTCATTCTGCACCGTCCCGTTCAGCTTGGAGATATCCGCCCCCTGCTCTTCCGCCGCTGCGATATAGAGCGACAACAGCCAAGGCGCGGTCGCATTGATCGTCATCGAAGTGTTCATCTGCTCCAGCGGGATCTGGTCAAACAGCATCCGCATATCGCCCAAGTGACAGACCGGCACGCCGACCTTGCCGACCTCGCCGCGCGCCAGCTCATGATCGCTGTCATAGCCCGTCTGGGTGGGCA
>SKGU01000298.1 GCA_007117255.1 Natronohydrobacter sp.
CATTCGCGGTCTGAATTCCATCTATCACAATAACGGCATCCAGACCTGGTATGTCAACGAGAGCGGAGAGGCCGAAAATGTCGAAGTGTCGTAAACTCCTTGCCACCACGGCGCTGCTGACGCTGGGCGCGGCTCCCGTTCTGGCAGAGCCCCTTGGGATTGGCCGCGCGGCACTGCCCGAAGAGATTGCAGCATGGGATGTAGCTGTCATGCCTGACGGTCGCGGCCTGCCAGAAGGACGCGGCAATGTGCTCGATGGCGAGGATTACTGGATTGACCAATGCGCGGTTTGTCATGGTGATTTTGCCGAAGGTGCTGGCGCATGGCCACCTATCGTCGGCGGGCGTGGGTCACTGACCGATGAGCGCCCACTGAAGACGGTTGAATCCTATTGGCCCTATCTGTCGACCGTCTGGGATTACATCAACCGCTCAATGCCGTTCGGTGCAGCCCAGACTCTGGAAACTGACGAGGTTTACGCCATCACGGCCTATATCCTCTACTCTGCGGGCCTGGTAGATGATGATTTCGAATTAAGCCACGAGAACTTCACGGAAATTCGCTTGCCGAATGAGGGTGGTTTCTATCTGGACGATCGCGCGGAAGCAGAGTTTCCAACCTTCGCACAAGAGCCCTGCATGAGCGATTGCCGCGACGCTGTCGAAATCTCTGCACGCGCAACAGATATCGACGTGACGCCTGAATTCCCGGTGATCCGTTTCACCTATTCCGATGGCAGCACTCCGTCTGTGACGGATGAAGCTGACACCGTGGACGAAGCCGCTGCGCCCGAAGCAGAAACTGCATCCGATGACGTGCAGGTTGCAGGGCTTGATCCAGAACTGGTTGCAGCAGGCGAAGCGGCATGGCGTCAGTGCCGCACATGTCATCAGCTAGGTGATGGTGCCCGCAACGGGACCGGCCCCCAGCTGAACGGCATTGTCGGCAACGCAGCGATGCACGCCGATGGCTTCCGCTACTCGCCAGCTTTCGTCGAAGCGGCCGAGGGCGGGCTGATTTGGGACGAAGCGACACTTGACGCCTTCCTTGCTGATCCGGCAGGATTGATCCCAAGAAACCGCATGTCTTTCCGCGGTGTGCGTAGCGAAGATGAGCGGGCAGCACTGATCGCTTATCTGTCTTCGCATTCGAACTAAGAACGGGGTCGCGTGAAAAAGTCTTTACATATCCTCTCACTTGTCGGGGCTCTTGTGGCCCCGACACTTGCACAGGGTCAAGCAACACCACTTGGTGACGCAAGCGCCGGGGCCGAAATCTACCGCCGTGAATGCGCAAGCTGTCACCAGATCGGTGAAGGCGCTGTGCATCGCATCGGCCCGCACCTGAACCGTATCTTTGATCGCGGCGCTGGAACCTATGACGAATTCCGGTATTCAGAAGCCTTGGTCCGTCAGGGACGTGACGGTCTGAAATGGGATTTGCGCCGCCTTGATGCGTATATCGAAAATCCGCGCGCACTCGTATCCGGCACACGCATGTCCTATCGCGGTTTGAGCGACGCGGGCCGCCGTGCGGATCTGATCGCCTATATCCGCGCCTATTCCGATCAGCCACAGAACATACCCGAAGCGGCACCAACCGCCATTGCGCGCGAAGTCGATCTGCCCGAATCTGTTCTGGCGCTGGAAGGGGATATTGAATACGGCGAATATCTCAGCACGGAATGTACCACCTGCCATCAACGTTCTGGCGACCATGCCGGGATTCCCGGTATTGTTGGCTGGCCGGAAGAAGACTTTGTCGTCGCCATGCATGCCTACAAGCAGGCCTTGCGTCCGCATGCCGTGATGCAGTCTGTCGCGCAACGTCTTGATGATGAAGAAATCGCGGCGCTGGCGGCCTACTTCCGGGCCACTGGTCTGGAATAAGAACACTGTTGCTCCGACAGCCTTCGGGTCAGCACATGCGCACGGCAAACAGACCGTGCGAAACATGCAATTCCATGATCTTTCGCACCACATGGAACAGCATCCTGTCCGGGCCAATCCGTCAGCTTTCGGCGTGCTGGACAAGAACGGGGGGAAGGTGCGAAATCCGCGTCAGAAACTGGCGCAAAACGGGAGAGAGAGCATGAAACTGAACAGACGTAGTTTTCTGGGCACAGCCACCGCGGCCACAGCCGCCCTGTCTGCACCCATGGCGCTTGGCCAGACGCGCCCGCGCGTCGTGGTTATTGGCGGTGGATCCGGTGGCGGCACCGTCGCGCGCTATATCGCCAAGGACAGCGATGGCGCGGTTGATGTGACGCTGATCGAGCCGTCACGCCGCTATTATACCTGCTATTTCTCGAACCTGTATCTTGGGGGCTTCTGGGAATACGATGCGCTCGGCCATGACTATGGCACGATCGCGCGCACTGGTGTGAATGTGATCCATGACTGGGCCGTGGGCGTCGATCGTGACGCAAAGACCGTGGCGCTCGCATCGGGGGAATCCGTGCCCTATGACCGGCTTGTAGTCGCACCCGGTATCGACTTTGTCGAAGGGTCGGTGCCGGGCTGGGATGTCAGCCAGCAAAGCCTGATGCCGCATGCCTACAAATCCGGCACACAGGTTCAGTTGCTCAAGCACCAGATCGAGAACATGCGCGAAGGCGGGCTGTTCGTGATGGTTGCGCCGCCCAATCCGTACCGCTGCCCACCCGGCCCCGGCGAGCGCATCTCTATGGTCGGGCATATGCTGTCGCAATCCAACCCCACCGCCAAGATCCTGATCGTGGACCCGAAGCAGAACTACTCCAAGCAGGCTCTGTTTGAGGAAGGTTGGGAGCGCCACTACCCCGGCATGGTCACACGCATCGGTCCTGATTTCGGGGGCGAGCATGTCGAAGTGCGGCCAGAGACCATGGAAGTGGTCATTGACGGTCAGGTCGAGCAGGCTGATGTCTGCAACGTTATCCCAGCACAGAAGGCAGGCAAGATCGCCGAACTGGCTGGTCTGACCGATGAGTCCGGCTGGGCACCGGTGATGCCCGGTGACATGCGCTCGCGCATGGATGAGAATGTCTTTGTGCTTGGGGATGCCAGCGCACAGGGCGCGATGCCGAAATCAGGCTTCTCGGCCAACTCGCAGGCTAAGGTCGTGGCGAATGTGATCAGGGGTGAGTTGACCGGCAGCCGTATCTTCCCGGCACGCTATTCCAACACCTGCTGGTCACTGATCGCGACCAATGACGGCGTGAAGGTCGGCGCAAACTATGAACCAGGCGAAGATCAGATTGAATCCGTGTCCAGCTTCATCAGCCAGACGGGCGAAGATGCCGCCCTGCGCCAGCAGACCTATGAGGAAAGCATCGGCTGGTATAACGGGATCGTGGCTGACATCTTCGGGTGACAGTGCGAAAAGACAAATACCAAGGGCGGCACTCATGCCGCCCTTTTCCTTTTCCGCGCTTTCATTCTGGAAAACAGACTCAGGCTAACTTGACCGCAGGCCCAAGAAGGACAGACAGCCCCATTCACCCACCAGTGCCAAGCAGCCGGTCGATTGGCGCAAAGTCATCAGTCAGAACAATAGCGCGACGCTCATCAATGATCCCCTGCAGCGAAGACGCTGCAATGCGCACTGCCTGCCGTGGTTCGGGCCCTTCATGCCGGATCTGGGTAACTGGCGATGGGCTGTCCCCGGCCACCATCAGAAAAACCCGGCGCGACTGGCTGACATCATGGCTGGGGTCGGCCCAGATCTCGACCACATCAAACACCTCGCGTGCGGTCACAGTCAGGGATGCCAGCACGTCCATCCGGTCCATATGGTCGATGATCGTCATCAGGAATGATCCATCCGGGTTCAGAC
>SKGU01000113.1 GCA_007117255.1 Natronohydrobacter sp.
CCCCTTGCGGCTGACCAAGCGCAGCACTAAGATTCCATCAACACAGTTCAGATATCACCAGACCGAACACGCGGTCACAGTTACAAAAGGCAGGCAGATGCGCGATCCGATCGAAACCTACATGAACCTTGTTCCCATGGTCGTCGAACAGACCAGCCGGGGCGAGCGGGCCTATGACATTTTCTCGCGCCTGCTGAAGGAACGCATCATCTTCGTCACGGGGCCGGTGCATGACGGCATGGCCAGCCTGATCGTGGCGCAGCTTCTGCATCTGGAAGCAGAAAACCCGTCCAAGGATATCTCGATGTATATCAACTCGCCCGGTGGCGTGGTGACATCGGGCCTGTCGATCTATGACACGATGCAATATATCAAACCCAAGGTCTCCACGCTGGTTGTGGGTCAGGCGGCCTCGATGGGGTCACTGCTTTTGTGCGCAGGCGAAAAAGGCATGCGTTTCTCGCTGCCCAATTCGCGTATCATGGTGCACCAGCCCTCTGGCGGTTTTCAGGGGCAGGCAACGGATATCTCGATCCATGCGCGCGAGATCCTGGAACTGAAAGAACGCCTGAACAAGATCTATGTCCACCACACTGGCCAGACATTGAAGAAAGTCGAAGACGCGCTGGAGCGCGACAATTTCATGACCGCCGATATGGCAAAAGACTGGGGCCTTATCGACGAAATCGTGACATCACGCGCCGAAACGAGTGGCGCATGACGAAACGTGACCGGGCGATGGGCGCGAAATCACAGCGACAGTGCAGTTTTGCATTGTCGCGCCCGTCGCTCTCGCCTACCCTTGAGGGAAGAAGGCGGAACATGCCCACCCGTTACACGCACCTATCGCAGTAAAGACCACAGAGGTTCGAAATGGCTACATCCGATTCAGACAGCAAGAACACGCTTTACTGTTCCTTTTGCGGCAAAAGCCAGCATGAGGTGCGCAAGCTGATTGCGGGGCCAACGGTCTTCATCTGCGATGAATGTGTTGAACTCTGCATGGATATCATCCGCGAGGAAACCAAGTCAGGCGGATTGAAATCCACCGATGGCGTACCCACCCCGCGCGAAATCTGCAATGTGCTGGATGACTACGTTATCGGGCAGGAGCAGGCAAAACGGGTGCTGTCCGTCGCGGTTCACAACCATTACAAGCGGCTGAACCATTCCGGCAAATCCGGCGATGTGGAACTGTCAAAATCCAACATCCTGCTGATTGGCCCCACGGGCTGCGGCAAGACGTTGCTGGCGCAGACACTCGCGCGCATTCTTGATGTACCCTTCACCATGGCGGATGCGACGACGCTGACAGAAGCTGGCTATGTCGGTGAAGACGTTGAAAACATCATCCTGAAACTGCTGCAATCGTCGGAATACAATGTCGAGCGCGCACAGCGCGGCATCGTCTATATCGACGAGGTCGACAAGATCACGCGCAAATCTGACAATCCGTCGATCACCCGTGATGTATCGGGCGAAGGCGTACAGCAGGCGCTGTTGAAACTGATGGAAGGGACTGTCGCTTCGGTTCCGCCTCAGGGCGGGCGCAAGCATCCGCAGCAGGAATTCCTGCAGGTGGACACCACGAATATCCTGTTCATCTGCGGTGGCGCTTTCGCGGGGCTGGACCGTATCATCAACATGCGCGGCAAAGGGTCGGGCATCGGCTTTGGTGCGGATGTGAAAGACGAAAGCCAGATCACCATCGGCGAATCGTTGAAGCAACTGGAACCCGAAGACTTGCTGAAATTTGGTCTGATCCCGGAATTTGTGGGCCGCTTGCCTGTGGTGGCAACGCTGACGGATCTGGACGAAGACGCGCTTGTGACGATTCTGACAGGGCCGAAAAACGCGCTGGTGCGCCAGTACCAGAAGCTGTTTGATATCGAAGGGGTCGATCTGACCTTCACGGATGAGGCCCTGCGCGCGATTGCCAAACGCGCCATCGCCCGCAAAACCGGCGCGCGCGGCCTGCGATCGATCATGGAAGATATCCTTCTGGATACCATGTTCGAACTGCCGGGGCTTGAGAATGTGAATGAAGTCGTGGTGAATGAAGAAGCCGCGACTTCGACCGCCAAGCCGCTGATCATCTATGCGGACAAGAAATCCGCTGCCAGCGCCGGGTAATACCCTACCCGACGAACACAAAGAAAACGGAGGGCAAAGCGCCCTCCGTTTTTTCTTGGATATCAGTGCTATGGCGTACGCACCTTACGGCGCAGGTAAGGTGCGTGCTGAGCACGCACCCTACGTTTACCCCCGCGAGCGTCGGCCACCGCGCCGCCCGCCTGTGCGTGCGCCCGCATCCATCGCAGCGCGTGAAGCTTCCGCGAAGCTGACCCCGCCCTCTTTCATCGCATCAAGCACCTTCGACAATCCGATCCACGCCCCACCATTCGGGTCGTGGTTCATCAGCATATTGGCCGCACGAATGGCTTCCATCTCGACCGAGCGCACAGGGTTCATGATCGCACTGGTCATGCCCGCACCGATCGCCATTGGCAAAAACGCCGCGTTCACGCCATGTCTGTTGGGCAGACCAAAGCTGATATTCGACGCCCCGCAAGTGGTGTTGACGCCCAGCTCGTCGCGCAGACGCCGCACCAGCGCAAAGACCTGCTGGCCCGCAGTTGCCATGGCGCCAATGGGCATGACCAGCGGGTCCACCACGATGTCATGCGCCGGGATGCCGAAATCCGCCGCGCGCTCGACAATTTTCTTGGCCACGGCGAAACGGACATCCGGATCTTCCGAGATACCCGTATCGTCATTGGAAATCGCGACAACCGGCACATTGTATTTCTTGACCAGCGGCAGGATCGCTTCCAGCCGCTCTTCCTCGCCCGTGACCGAGTTCAGCAGGGGACGCCCATTACACGCCTCCAGCCCGGCCTCAAGCGCCGCGGGCACGGACGAATCGATGCACAAGGGCACATCAACCAACGCCTGCACCCGCGCGCACAAGTCCCGCATCAGCGGCGGTTCGACAAAGTTATTGTCCGCATAGCGCGGGTCTTCGGCCATCTTGTTGGAAAACACTGCGCCCGAATTGATATCCAGCACCATCGCACCGCAGGCGACCTGCTCCAGCGCGTCACGCTCGACAGTCGAGAAATCGCCCTGTTCCAGTTCAGCCGCCAGTTTCTTGCGTCCGGTGGGGTTGATGCGTTCGCCAATGACGCAGAACGGCTCGTCAAAGCCGATAATGACAGTCTTGGTCGCAGATTCGACGACAGTGCGGGTCATGATGTCTCCAGTTGGTCAGAGGTTGCGCGCAGGACGGGCCGCAGCGCCACCATGCGCGATGGTCCAGTCAGTATTGGTCTTGATCCCGCCAAGCGGGAAGAAATGCAGCCGTGTAACCGCGAAGTCAGGATCGGCCACCTTATGCGCCGCCAGATCCGCCACAAGCTCTGTCGGCTCGAATGGCAGCAACAGTTTCGTCACATCCTTGGCGCGTTTTTGCAGCACACGCAGCGACGGACCAACCCCGCAGGCGATCGCGAATTTGATCAGCGTCTGCAGTTTCGCTGGCCCGGCGATGCCCAGATGTACCGGCAGATCGATCCCTTCGCGGCGCAGCCGTTTGGTCCAGTCGATGATGGGCGCGGCTTCAAAGGCAAATTGCGTGGCAATTGCCATGTCTATCCCGCGTGCGCGTGCGAATTCTTCCTTCCAGCGCAGTGCGTCCATCACCACGCGCTCACCACCATCGGGATCGATGTCACGATTGCCTTCAGGATGGCCCGCCACATGCAGACAGCGGAAATCATCAAACAGCCCGGTTTCCATCAACTGCATGGAGC
>SKGU01000096.1 GCA_007117255.1 Natronohydrobacter sp.
CCATGGACGACCGCGTTTCGTACACTGATTTCAAGCGGCCCATCTATCAGCCCGTGAGTGCGTAACAATGACAAGACCTGTTCCGCCAAGGCCTCTGGCCTTTCGCGTTCTACTGTGCCTGACCATTGTTGGCTCTTGGCCAGCGGTCCGTCGCCCTTTGCGTTGCAAACCCGATAGACAAAGCCGTGATCGAACAAGTGATTGTGTCCAAGTTCCTGCAGTACCGATGCAAGTGTCTCGTCCATCGAGCTTGGTGTACTGCGAAGCAAATCACCGAGCAGTTCGACTGCCAGCCATAGCAGTTTCTCTTGGCGCTCCGGCGGCGATGGCTGACAAGCATTCGGATCGGAACTCACAGCAGTGCCCTCATCATATAGTCGCTTGGCCATCGTCGAGTTGAAACTGTAATAGATGCCAGTACATTAAAATACTATTGTTCTTCTGAAATTTGAACGCCTCCGGTTGTTCTGTGCCTTGGCGCGGCAATTTCGGATCAGGTCAGCTTCGGGCATGTTGTTGTTGCACAACAGCGCTGGCGCCGAATGACGCGTGTGGCCGCGCGCACCCGCTTTCCACTGGCAGGCCCACGGGCGTGCTTTCTCATGCTAAGCTGCATCAGTGCAGATACTGCACAGGGCTGCAGCGTGGTCTGCATGTGTTCAGATGGGGTGGTATTCTGGAACGCAGACGTCGTTTCTGTGCTTTTGATGGTGATGGTGATGGTGATGGTGACTGCTGCGCCAAAGATTATGGTCCGGCAGACGCAACCGAGAAATCGCTGAGGTCATCGCCGCTAGCGCTGATGCTGACAGCGATCACCCCCGCAACGGAACGCGCCTGACCTGTTGAAAACGCCCATCCTTGCCTTCGCCGAAGATGCACAGGGCATCTAGCGTTTGTGAGGCTTCCAGTGCAGGGTCAAACCACGCATGCGCGGCCCGCAGAGTGTCCATCATGATCTTTGGCTCAAGCCGACCTGTCAGCGTGACATGAAAACGGAACTCGTTCATCACATAAGGGTAACCCCAGCGCTGCAAGAGTGCATCCTGATGTGGAGTCAGGCCAGCCACGCGACGACGATCAAGCTCTGCCTGCGACAAGGGCGCGCGGAACGGATCAAGGGCCGAAACAACCCGCGCTGCGACATCGCCTAGTGCCTGCGACTGCCCCTCTGTCACAAGCGCCAGAAAGCCGTCCAATGGACGCAGAACGAATCTGCCCATATCAAGGGGTGCGAGTTCCTGTGCCAGGGTTTCGACTGCGTCGAAGAATGTTGCCTGGGGGCAGGAAAGCCGCATGGGCGGCTTGAGCGTGCCATGCATCCCGTATTTGCGTGGGGTCTGTGTGATTTGCGCTAGATCGAGGCCAAGTTCCGGATGCGGACAGGCGCGCGCTTCATCTGCGTCCCAGCCCAGCCAGCGCGCACCCGCGCGCGCAAGCGTGCTCCCCTGAGCGGGCGCATAATAGACCGCAAATCTCTGAAAATTATCCATTATCTATCCCCTAACGCGCATTTTCTCACGTTGCATAAGAATGTGACAGGGCTGTGACGCAGTGATCAAGGCGCCATGAAATGACAAAGCGTGTTCTTGCCAATCACGCGCCGATGATGAAGCGGATTGCTGCGCAGCGCAGGCGCTATCTGTCCTGCCTCGAAGCGATCCCGCTGGCCAACGCACCACAAGCAAATGACGATATACTACCGGCACAGCAAGGCAAATTAACTCATCCAACCAAAGGGCGTGGCCTCCGAAGGTGCTCTCGCATGCGCTTGTTCTCACCAGCATCATGTCACGCGGCAACCTGTAGCATCACTGCCTGGAACCGCTTTTTCCACCGGCGCAGTGATGGTGACAGTGCTGTTCTGGCTTTGAAATTCATCAGTCTGCAGCCAAAAAGCGGGCGTGACCCTTAGTCGCCACTGTTTCGCCTTAAAGTCGTCGTCAAAGCGCTAGATTAGCTGCTAATAAAGACATGTTGGAAACAATGCCGTTTCCGATGTCAGTATTGGATTGCAGTTAGATTATGGTCGATACGCGCCGCTTAGAGAAACTTATGAGCCTGACAGAACCGGGTAATGCGGATGACAGGCCGTCTCACGGACAGCTTCAGCAGCGCCGTAGTCTGGCGTTGTCCGGTCATCGTGATATGCGCAGGGCAGGGCAGGGCAAGACCCGTAATGCCCAGCGCCAAGCGGCCGTCGATTCCAACTGGTCTGCGTTGTCACCCTGCAAACCTGCCACAAGCACAGACAAAGCCACGCGCCAATTCAATGCGCTTGCCCGCAGTGCGGATGTGATTTCACGATTTGACATCCTGCGTACCCAACTTGTGCAAAGTTATCGCACCCGATCACTGACAAGCCTTGGTGTTTCCGCCCCAGGCACAGGCGCGGGCGTATCTTTTGCTGCTGCAGGATTGATCGCATCTCTGGCGCGGCGGGGTGATATACGGGTGGTCGGACTGGACCTGAACCTCAAGACCCCTGCTTTACACAGCTATTTCGAAGTTGCTCCTGTAGGCTCTTTGCTGGATCTGCTGAATGGACAGGCTTCGCCAGAGGAGCATTTGCAGCGCCTGACCGACACGGTTGCTTTGGGGCTGGGCCAGCCTGTGTCTGAAATGGACCTCAGCACCGGATTCTCGGCCGATGACCTTTCTGCGACGCTGCACGATATTGTGGATCACTACGCGCCAGACATGATCATATGTGATCTGCCACCACTTCTGAAGGGTGATTTGGCGCTATCGGCTTGTAGCCATCTGGACGGCGTGCTTCTGGTTGCGAACAGTCGCGCCACCCGTGCGCAGGATATCGCTGCATGCGAGCGATTGCTGGCTGGGCAGACCGAGTTTCTGGGTGTGATCCTGAACAATTACAGCGGCGGGGAGCATATCTAATGCTCTCTGTCTGTCGATGAAAGAGCGTGTCTGATGGGACCGATACAATCGTTTCAGGAATTGCGCGATTTCTTGCTGCGGCGTGCGAATATTATCGTTCTTGCGCTTGGGCTTGGCGTCCTTTTGGGCGTGTTCAACGCGTTGCAGTCGGCGCCTGTCTATCAGGCGATTTCCGTGCTTTCCACGCGCGTTGACACCGTATCAGAAGATGCCGTGCAGGGGTCTGCATCCGGCACGCCAGCGCGCTTGATGCAACTTATCGAACAACGCCTGACCTCGCGCGAGAACATGCTTCGGCTGGCCGATAAATATGACCAGTTTCCGGGGCTGTCGCCACAAGAACGCACCGAGTTGATGCGCGGTTCGATCACTCTGATCTCACAGGCTGCCGTGGCAGTGGGTTTCGGCTCGGACGGATCGCTGGCGTCCATGATCATCATGGTGCGCGCTGACAGTGGGCCGACATCCGCAGATATTGCCAATGAGCTGGCAGATATGGTTATGGCGGAAACCGGCGCGGGGCGCATGGCGCGGGCGCGCCAGACGCTGCAGTTTCTGGAAGTTGAGCAAGACCGTCTGTCCGAAGAATTGCGCGACCTACAGGCGGAAATCGGTGCGTTCAGCGTGCAGAATTATGACGTGATGTCGTTCAACGCGGATGTGCGTCGCACGGAGCTGGGGCAGGTTGTCTCCGATATTCAGGAAGCCCGCCGCGAAATTACCGCAGCGCAATCCGAGCTGGACGCGCTGGTGTCACAGAACACATCGCAGCGCCGACAGGCCTTGTTGCGTGATCAGATCAATGTCCGGCAGGCCGAACTGGCGCGTTTGCTTGAACAGCAGGCAGAGTTTGAACCGTTCTTCCGGCGTGCCGCGCAGGCCGAGCGTGAATTGCAGA
>SKGU01000077.1 GCA_007117255.1 Natronohydrobacter sp.
AGACATGAAACACGCCCTGCCCCTTCTGACCCTTCTTGCCACTGCGGCTTTTCTGGCCTCGCCCTTTGTCACCGACCCGTTCACGGGCTTTGATCCGGCGCGCTTTCCGGTGCCGCAGATCGACCCGCCGGTACAGCCCGCAGGCTATGCGTTTTCCATCTGGGGGCTGATCTATCTGTGGCTCGCGGTCATGGCACTGGTGGGTTTGTTCTTGCGGCGCGATGATCCGCGCTGGCAGCCTGTGCATCTGCCGCTGATCCTGAGCCTTGGGCCGGGCGCATTCTGGCTCTGGGTGGCAGGCTTTGCGCCTGTTGCGGCGACCATGTTGATTTTCTGGATGCTGGGCTGCGCGCTTTGGGCGCTGTTGCGGACGCCTGCGCAGGATCGCTGGTTGCTGCGCGTGCCCGTGGCGCTTTATGCGGGCTGGCTGACGGCGGCGGCGCATGTCTCGCTGGGGGTGACGATTGGCGGCTATGGCCTGGCCGCGCCGGAGATGGCCGCGGTGATCGCGCTGGCGCTGGCATCTGTGGTGATGCTTGACGTTCTGTATCTGCGCCCGGACCTGCCGGAATATGGGGTTGCGTTTGCCTGGGCGCTGGTCGCTGTGCTGGTTGCGAATGCCGGCGGGCCGGTCATTGTGCTGATCGTGGCGGCGCTGGCGCTTGTGCTTGTGCTGGCCGCGATGGCGCGCGGGCTTTGGGCTGGACAGGCGCGCGCGTGACTGCAAGACAGGGGGCATGTCCCTGACACCGGAGCGCGCGCCCATCATGCCCCATGACCCGCTGATCTTCGCCCCTGATGGATCTATCACGCGCCTGCGCGCGATCATGCGCGCGTTGCGTGATCCTGAGACGGGGTGCCCCTGGGATATCGAGCAGGATTTCGCATCGATTGCGCCCTATACGATTGAGGAAGCCTATGAAGTGGCCGATGCGATCGAGCAGGCGGACTGGCCTGCGCTGGAGGGGGAATTGGGCGATCTGCTGTTGCAGGTCGTCTATCATGCGCAGATCGCCGAGGAGGCCGGGCATTTCAGTTTTGACAGCCTGACGCGGGCGATCAGTGACAAGATGCTGGCGCGTCATCCGCATGTGTTCGGCGATGAGAGCCGCGACAAGAGCGCAGAGGATCAGGTCGCAGATTGGGAGCGGGTGAAGGCCGCAGAGCGGGCGGCGCGCGACCAGGGCGGTGTGCTGGATGATGTGGCGCTGGGGTTGCCTGCCTTGATGCGGGCCGTGAAGCTGCAAAAGCGCGCGGCGCGGGTCGGGTTTGACTGGCCGGATACTTCGCAAGTTCTGGACAAGATCGTGGAAGAAGCGCGCGAGTTGGTCGAGGCGCGCGACGAGATGGGCGCAGAAGAGCAGGCCGAAGAATTTGGTGATCTCTTGTTCGTGATGGCCAATCTTGGCCGCCATCTGGAGATTGACCCGGAAGCGGCCCTGCGCGCGGCCAATGCCAAGTTCACCCGGCGCTTTCGCGCCATCGAGGCGGCGCTTGCGGCCCAGAACCGTCGCCCGGAAGACAGCACGCTCGATGAGATGGATGCACTGTGGAACGCGGCCAAGGCGCAGGAGAAGGCGGATGCAGGCAGATGACGCGACACTGACACAGGCGGGGCTGGCACCAGAGGGGCGCGGGTCGATCCTGCTGCTGGCCTGTGGGGCTTTGGCGCGCGAGATATTGGCGCTGAAGGCGGCGAATGGCTGGACGCATATGGATCTTTTGTGCCTGCCCGCCAATCTGCACCTGTGGCCGGAGCGGATACCAGATGCGGTAGAAGCGGCTGTGCACGCGCATCGCGCAGCCTATGACAGCATTTTCGTGGTCTATGCCGATTGCGGCACCGGCGGGCTGTTGCAGGCGCGCTGTGCCGCTCTTGGGGTCGAGATGGTGGCAGGACCGCATTGCTATGCGTTCTTTGAAGGGGTCGCGGCCTTCGCCGCCAAGGCCGAAGACGAGATGACGGCGTTCTACCTGACGGATTTTCTGGTGCGGCAGTTTGATGCCTTTGTCTGGAAGCCGATGGGCTTTGATCGCCATCCGGAACTGATACCGATGATGTTCGGCAATTATACGCGGCTGATCTATCAGGCCCAAACGGATGATCCGGCGCTGGATGCGAAAGCGCGCGATTGCGCGGCGCGGCTGGGGTTGGAGTATGAGCGGCGGTTCACGGGCTATGGCGATCTGGAAACGGCGCTATCGGTGCGGGCGTAGGGGTCTGGGGTAGGGTGCGTGCTGAGCACGCACCTTACGGCGCGGGGATCAGCCGTGACGGATGAAATAGGCCGTGGCGCTATCGCGCGCGTCCGTGCCGAGCAGCACATGACCAGCTTCGCCGCAGAAATGCGGAATATCAACCACGGCGGCGGGATCACTGGCCAGCACGCAGAGCACCTGACCCGGCGCCATGGATTGCAGCCGCTTGCGCGCCTTGAGCACCGGCAAAGGACAAAGCAGGCCAATCGCGTCGAGTTCGACATCTGCCTGCATCGCTTACCTTTCCCTGCCGCGCGCTCTGCGTCCGCGCCGCGGCGCTGGTGCATTCAGCCCTTCATGCAGCAGCGCTGTCATCGGGTGATCAGCCTGATCGCCATATTGGGCAAGAAGTGCTTCCAGTGCCGCGCGCTGGTCCATATCGCCGGGAAGGCTGAGTGCCCAGTCGATCAGGATCGAGCGGCATTCTCCATCGCTGATACCGTCGATCCGGTAGCTTTCGCGGATCAGGCCCTTTGGGTCATGGCTGGGGGTCATGGGTGCTCCTGTCTGATCCCAAAATGGCGTCTATGGTGGCTTGTGCCTGTGTACAGCGAGTCTCAAGGGTTTTCGCCAGGGCCTCGGCATCTTCGGCATTGGCAGAGCTCAAGATAAACTTTTGCCCGCCAGGGCCAAGATCGGCGATGTCAGAAATACGATCCGCCAGCAAGCGTCCTGTCGCCTGCATGGTCCAGCATAGCCGGTAGGCGGCCAAAAGATCGGCCTCTGTCATCTTGCTCAGCACGCCCGCCTTCAGCCCGGCGCGCAGTTGCGCTTCGACCCGCCGCGCCGGATGGCCTGCACGCAACGCACAAAACTGTGCGACCAGTTCGATATCCATAAGCCGCCCCGGCCCGGCCTTGGCGTCCCAAAGCCCATGGGCGGGTTTGGCTTCAGCCAGACGGGCGCGCATATCGGCGACATCCTTGCAAATCGTGGCTCCTTTGGATTTATCGACCAGAAGCGCGCGGCGGAAGTTTTCGATCCGATCGCCCAAGCTTACAGACCCTGCCACGCGGCGCGCGCGGGTCAGGGCCAGATGTTCCCATGTCCAGGCCTCGTTGCGCTGATAGGTTTCAAACGCGGACACGCTGGTGGCCACTGGACCCTGACGCCCGGAAGGCCGCAGGCGCATATCGACCTCATAAAGACGTCCTTCGGCCGTCGGGGCGGAAATCGCGCTGACAAAGGCTTTTGTCAGCCGTGCATAATAGCTGCGGGCATCCAGCGGTCGGGGTCCGTCCGAACTGTCTTCGATTTCGGCGTCATAAATGATCAGCAGATCAAGATCTGATGCGGCATTGAGCCGCCCTGCCCCAAGCGAGCCCATGCCCAGAACGACAGCGCCCTGCCCCGGCGGGGTGCCGTGTTTGCGCGAAAATTCATCAACGACCACTGGCCAGAGCGCGCCCAGCACCGCTTCGGCAAGGCTTGCATATTCCGCCCCGGCCTCGAAGGCGTCGATCAGCCCGCGCAAGTGATGCACGCCAATGCGGAAATGCCATTCGCGCGACCA
>SKGU01000065.1 GCA_007117255.1 Natronohydrobacter sp.
CGATTTGGAGCGTTCTGCCAGTCTCCGAAGGACGGCGGCAAAAGCTAAACCCCTTTGAAACAAAAAGAAAAAAGGCCCCATCAGGGCCTTTGGACAGATTCGGCATTTGAGTGTGGCGGAGGGAAAGCGACTGGCCGCCAACCCTCTCCATACCTTAAGTTATTGTAATCATTTATATATGCCTCTTCCCGCCAGTTTTTTTTGAGGTCAGTCAAGCTTCTGCGCTGCTCGGTACATTGCGCCGAAACCGTCGAATGATCAGCGGCGCAGCCGCATAGGATGCGAAGAACAAAATCCCGAAGGCAATCACCGCCGTGAAAGCGATGATTGTCTGATCCCAGAAGATGACCCCGACCAGCGGCGGCGCCATCACAAATGGCGCAAGAACCAGTGTGGTAAGAGGATTTGCAATTCGGCGATTTCTGCGGCCAAGGATACAGATTTCCAATGCCCGCATGACCATCTGGTGAACATGCAACCTGTCCGGAGCCATAGCGTCGGCTTTGCGCCGTGATCTGCGATATATTGCCAGCAAGGTGTCCGCCACCGGCCAGAAGAGGACCAAAAAGAGCGCCCAAGCGGACGCGTCCGGAGCATTGAGAATAATTGCAATCGCAAACCAGCTCAGAACGAAACCAAGCGTGTAAGCCCCCGCATCACCGAGAAAAATCCGTCCAAAAGGGTAATTCACCAAGAAAAAGCCGAAGACGCTGATCGCAAGCATCAGGGCAAGATGGACCATGCCCGTGTAACCGGCCTGATGGGCGATGAGGCTCATCGCCACTGCCCCAAAAATTGCCGTCATCGAGGCGAGCCCGTTAACACCGTCGATCAGGTTGAAGCCATTTGCGATCCCAGCGGTTACGAGCAAAGTCAGGGGAATGCCAACAAACCAGTAGGGCATCAGCGCGTCCAAGGCTGGTATATCTGTTCGCGGCAGCCACACACCAAGAAGCGCTATGACGAGTAAGCTGGCACCAGCTGCGGCCAGCAAGCGCTTGCGAGGTGACACGTCAAAGCCCAGGTCCTCAAGAAGACCGACAAACAAGAGCAGTGCCGTTGCTAGTATGAATTTGGTATAGCTCTCCGATACTGCGACAGGTGCGAAGACCACACTGAGCCCGAGCGCGGCAAATATGGCGATGCCACCCACGCGGGGTGTTATCTGGGTATGCATGGATTGCACAGAGGTGAGGTCCTGGCCTCGACCGCTCAGCCTCGGGACCCAGCGCGACAAAATAACCAGAGATGCACTGAGTGAGAGCGACACCAAGAGAAGCAGCACGTAGTGCCAACCTAAACTCTGCGCTGCCCAGTCGCTCATGTAATTCTCGCCTTTCAAAAAAATTCTGGAGGCGCCAAGCACCTCAACTTGAAGTGTCGGTTATCATCTATGTGCCCTGGCTGCGATGCGCTGAAATAAAAATTCTGCCCCCCCCTTTTTGTTGCAAAACGGCTACAGCTTGGATGATCTTCCAACTTTTTATGCGGTTTATACATCATTTTTCACAGCCTTTAACATCGCAAAACCTTTGAGCTGGCTGGCATCAGGGAGTCTGCTCCAAATATGGTTTGGGTCGTCTTCACCGTTCGGGGCAAAGCAAATAGGCCTCGCTGCAAGAATCGCGCTGATTGTGGTGAAATCGTACCGATTGCAGGCTCGGTCAAGCAAGACCATGATCCTGTCGAGATCCTCTCTCGACAGGACAGCCTCTAGTGCTTTAAGTATTCGGGGATGACCGGTGCCTTCGGGGTCGTTGCCAAAGAGTTGTTTGGCCGAATCGGCCTCTCCGCTGTCCCCAGTGACAATTTGCACCTGTGAGGCGTCAGTGGGTGCGTTTTGCACATCAGTCGAGGGTTGGAACCCGCGTATACGGATCATTGTCTTTGCGAGCTCGAGCTGACTTACTGACGCCCCCATATCGACTACAAAAACTTCTCCTCCGATCGCCATTCCTCCAGCCTGAATGATCAGTTGCGCCGCTTCCTCAGGCAGCATGAAGTATTGCTGACGCTCTGGATGGTCGATCGTAACGGGTCCCCCCTTTTCAATGTCCTGCTCAATACGCGATATGGTCGAATTCGTGGATGAGAGCAGATTGCCCAGCCTGACGATCGAAAACACAGTCTGTGTGGGCGGTGTGGCCAGTGCCTGGCAAACCAGTTCCGCCAGGCGCTGAGACGCGGCAACAAAGTTACAAGGACGCATGGCCGTGTCTGTCGAGACCAATATGAAGTTTTTGACCCCGAGCGAAGAGGCCGCCTCCGCGACGACCTTTGTGCCAAAAGAGTTATTGCGTATACCTTCAACAGCATTCGCCTCTACAAGCGCCACGTCTTTGTACGCCGCACAATGAAAAATGGTTTCGGGGCTGCGTGCCTGCAACACGGCGGTGATGCGGGAAGTATCCTGGACTGAACCCAACACAACATTGATCGGCACGCTGCGCCCATCGCGTGTAAGCGAATTCTGTAATTCTGTCGCAATATCATCGAGCGGATCTTCCAAAACATCGAGCAACACAAGTTCAGAGGGGTCATACCTGATGATCTGCCGACAGAGTTCTCCACCAATGCTGCCGCCAGCACCTGTAACGAGAACGATCTTGCCTGTTATGTTCTTTCGCATGAGTGTTTCGCGCGGAGATAGAGCGGACTGCCCGAACAGATCTTGGGGTCGCAAAAAACGGATACTGTGCTCCTGCTTGCTGCTTGGGCCGCATTCATCTGCACTGCAGATTGTTTTGATCTTAAGGCCGAGTGCGCCGAACCTCGATACAATCTCCTGGCGGACAGCACGGCTTTTGGTGGGCTCTGACAGCACGATCGCGCTGATGGGCATCATTTTAATCAGGTCGAATATGTCACTTGGACCATAGACACGCAGGTCATCGATTGTCGTGCCTTGGCGATTTGAATCGTCATCCACGAAGGCCAGCGGGACATAGGTTTCTGATCGCTTGAGTGCGCCACTCAGCTGTTTTCCGGCGTCTCCTGCACCATAGATTATGACAAGTTGCCGGTTCGAAAGGAAAGGTCGGACGAAAAATTGGCTCCACACCAGCCGAGTGCCTCCAGATGCAAGAAGCAGCAGAGCGGCATAGATTATCGGTACACCGAGGGGAAATGGTTCCGTCAGCACCTGCCCAACCGCAAACAGGGTAGCGGCGGAAACCAGCGAACCGGAAGCTATGGCTCGTTGGATTTTGCCCGAGTTGATATCCATGGCCCAGTGATAGAGCCCCAGCCAATAGAAGACGAGAATGGTGGCGAAAGCAACCAGCAGTTGCGCCGCCCAGATCTGCCAATTGTTAACAAATGCTAGATTCTCGAATCTCAGCACCATGGCGAGCAAGACACAAACAACGACGATAAATCCATCCACTATCATGCGCATTGCGCACCAAGATCGACGATGCGGTTCAAAGGAATAAACGGGTCGGATTATCATCATGTCCGTGACTGTTCTGAGGCCTTTTAACTGAGAGAGTTCTCAAAATGACGGGTAGCGTTGCCTGGCACATTCCAAGTCTTGCCATACCCGACATCCCTCAAGTGGTGTGCCGGCTGACGTGAAGATCGCCTGAATCATACCGCTGAACAAGCGTTTTTCGCCCCGACCGGCGTTTGCGATCGTGCGGGCTTCGTGACCAATGAGAACGATACTGCCCGCATCGATTTCCTTTTCAAAGGTGGAATGCGCCAGCCTCGGCCCCTCACTCGCCAACCCCAGTGCTGATGAAACTTGGGTGCTGGTCACC
>SKGU01000219.1 GCA_007117255.1 Natronohydrobacter sp.
CAGCGATGATGGGTCAGTAAAGCCCGCCTGTCGAAATGGTGCCCAGACTTGCTGGCGCACGTTGCACGCTTCCACGACCTGCATCAGGGTTCTGCAACTCTTCATAATTGTCGCCCGGCGTGAACATCGGCAAGTCCGACCCCAGCGAGAAACCGCCATCGATCACCGCAGCCAGACCGAAAATCGGCTCAACCCCTTCGCGGAAGAATTCCGCCACCACATTTGCGCCTGACGCATTGTCTGGCAGGCGTGCACCCGTAGTACGGTCGATATTCAGAAAATAGCCACCTTCAGGCACCCGGAAGCGCCCACCGCCATATTTCTTGACAGCTTCTTGCATGAATTCGTTGAACACCGGGCCGCACATTGTGCCACCGCCAGCACCCCGCCCCAACGGACGTGGCTGGTCATAGCCAATATAGCACCCCGCCACGATATTCGACGTGTAGCCCACGAACCAGACATCGCGCGCTTCATTGGTGGTCCCTGTCTTGCCTGCAGTGGGCACAGGCAGATTGACGGTGCGGGCTGCGGTCCCGCGCTCGACCACGCCCTGCATCATCGAGGTCAACTGATACGCCGTGACCGCGTCCATAACACGCGCACGTCGCGACGTGATCCAGGGCGTGCGCCCGGCGGGCAAGGCGCGCTCGTCGCAATCGACACAATTTCGCTGGTCATGACGATAGATCGTCTCGCCCCAGCGATCCTGCACCCGGTCCACAAGCGTGGGTTCCACACGTTCCCCGCCATTGGCAAACATCGCATAGGCCGCGACCATGCGGTAAAGCGTGGTTTCCTGCGATCCCAGTGCAGCCGCCAGAAATTGCTGCGCCCGATCATAAACGCCAAAACGTTCGGCATATCCGCCAACCACATCCATGCCGATTTCCTGTGCCAGACGCACGGTCATCAGATTGCGCGACATTTCGATACCGCGGCGCACAGGCGTTGGTCCATAGAACTGGTTGGATGCATTTGTCGGGCGCCAGATGCCCTGCGGCGTATTCACCTCGATCGGCGCGTCAACCACAATCGTGGCGGGGGTGAAACCGCTGTCCAATGCTGCTGCATAGACAAAGGGCTTGTAAGCAGAGCCGGGCTGACGTTGCGCCTGTGTGGCGCGGTTAAAGACCGAATGCTGATAGGAAAAGCCACCCTGCATGGCAATCACGCGGCCCGTGTTCACATCCATCGCCATGAAGCCGCCCTGCACATTGGGGACCTGCCGCAGCGACCAACGGATATGGCTGCCATCACTGTCAGATGTCACACGGCGCACATAGACCACATCGCCCACATTCAGGTTATCCGACAGTGATCCGCGCGCCCAGTCGATATCGGGACGGTCGACCACATGCGGGGCGTGATAGTCATTGGCCACGGATTCGATGCCCAGCCGCGCACGATTGGCGTCAACTTCAAGCACCACTGCAGGATACCAGCGATTCCCCAAGGTGATATCGCGCGCGAGCTCCAGGCCACCAAGCGCGTCGCGCCAAGCCTCTTCGTCATCCAAAAGCGCCGTGTCAATCGTCTGCCCGGTCGTGCGCAGACGGCCAAGCCCGCGATCATATGATTCCAATGCGCGCTGCAGGGCATGGGCCGCTTGCACTTGCATTTCCGGGTCAATGGTGGCGCGGATGGACAGGCCACCAGCAAAAAACTCATCCTCGCCGAAGCTGCCCGACAACTGACGCCGCACTTCATCGGTGAAGTAATCTCGTGGTGGCATCGACGCACGCGGGTTGGGAAAATCGCCCGATTGCACGGTCAGCAACGGCAATGCGCGTGCGGCGTCATGGTCAGCGCGGCTGATGAAGCCATTTCGCAGCATTTCACCCAGCACATAGTTGCGCCGCGCGGTTACACGGTCACGGTTGCGTACCGGGTGGTAGCTCGACGGGGCCTGCGGCAAAGCAGCGAGAAAGGCCGCCTCATGCAGATCCAGCTCATCAAGGGTCTTGTTGAAATAGGTCTGGGCCGCTGCCGTGACGCCGTAACTGTTCTGTCCAAGGAAAATCTCGTTAAGATACAGTTCGAGTATCTGATCCTTGGACAGTGTGCCCTCGACCCGGCTGGCAAGTATCAGCTCTTTGATCTTGCGCTCGCCCGTACGATCACCAGACAAAAGGAAGTTCTTCATCACCTGCTGTGTGATCGTTGATGCACCCCGCACATTCTCACCACGCGAGGCTACCGCTTCATACGCCGCCACAGCGATAGCGCGGGCATCAAAGCCAGTGTGAATATAGAAATTCCTGTCTTCTGCAGCAATAAACGCGTTCTTCACCCGCTCCGGGATATCATCAATTGGGGTGAACAAACGCCGTTCCAGGGCGAATTCGTCAATCAGTCGCCCCTCACCCGAATAGATCCGGCTGATCGTCGGTGGCGCGTAGCTGGCAAGCTGTTCATGGCTGGGCAAATCCTGACTGTAAAACCAGAACACACCACCTATCGCGACAATCACAAAGACTGTCCCGGTAATGGCAAAGCTGAACAGCCCACCGAAAAAAGAGAGAATCGCTCGCAGCACTGGCTACCCCTTCTGCACCGCGCCTGTATATGACCTATTGCTGCAGAGGTCAAAACGCAGCGCCGACACAACCGCGCGACCTGCGCTCGAAACAGTCACTGCCGCCGCAGCGGCTGAAGCGCCTGGTCGCGCTCGTGCCACAACTCAAGCGCATCGCTGATCGCCTCTGTCATGCCGATGCGCCAGTTCGCATCCTGAAGATTGGCCAGATCGCGGGGGCTGGACATGAACCCCAGTTCAATAAGCACCGAAGGCATATCCACTGCGCGCAGCACAGTGAAAGCGCCGGACTGTATCGGGCGGCGATGCAGACGCAGCCCGCCCGCATCAACGCCTTCCACCAATGCCTCGGCCAGAGCACGCGAACGCGGGGCCGTGTCCTGCCATGCAACCGACATCAAGACGCGCGCGATCTCATCGGTATTGCGCGTCAGATCAACGCCTGCCAGCATATCTGCACGATCATGGCGTTCCGCCAGATAGGCTGCAGAATCGTCGCTGGCCTTGTCTCCCAGCAGGTAAATTACTGCACCGCTTGCCAGGCCTTCCGGCAAAGCATCTGCATGCAGCGACAGGAACAGATCGGCCCCGACTGCGCGGGCCGCCCGAATACGGCCATCAAGCGACACGAACTCATCGGCATCGCGCGTCATGGCGACGTCGAAAATACCGCGCCGCAATAGGGTCTCGCGCAAATGCCGTGCGAATTCCAACACCAGATCTGCCTCGCGCACGCCATCACGTTCGGCGCCGGGGTCGATCCCTCCATGGCCGGGATCAAGCATCACCAACGGTTTGCGCGGTTCGAACCGCACGCCAGCCACATGCGCATTGGGGTGCAGCAGTGCAGCGCTGGTGCGCGCGGCAAACTGCTCTTCGTTCCGGGCCAGTTGCTCAAACTCTTCAAGCGCCACGCGGTACAGCTCCAGGTCGATCTGCGATGTACCTTGAACTGAGTCCACGCGCTGTTCTGAGCGGCTCAGCACGAACGGCCCCGCAAGATCGATCACCAGCCGCGCCCAACCATCCGGCAAATACCCGATGCGCAGCGCACCAACTGACCGGACCGAGCGCGCCATGTCGCCAAGATCAACTTCTGCCCAGTCGACAGTGTTGAGATCGACCACCAGCCGTGGCGGCTCTCCGAGCACCCGAACCCTGTAGGGGACAGCCTGACTCAGCGCCAGGGACATATGTAAGGCAGCCGCATCTCCTGATATGCGGGTTTCACCCGAAATCAGCCGCGCCTGTGCGCCAAAGCCGGTTTGTGCGATAGCCCCTGTCAGCGTCACCGCCAGCACCAACGCCACACTCAGCGCGAAAGGCACCGCACATCTGATCGAACGCACTCTCACATTCCGTCCCGCTCTGTGTCGTTTGCACCTTAGGGTATATATCCGGCAACCGACAGAAAACCGATTTCCGCGCAGTAGGTCCGGAATTTGCGCTCACATTTCCGAAAGCCACCAAAGGTCGCACCGGAAAGGCTTGATTCCCGAAGGCCCAGCATATTTAAGAAGGCCGAGTTCACAGAAATGGCAGCGCGAGCATAGCGTAATTTGCCCAGACCAGTTTACAGGAGACCCGCGCATGGCCCTACCGCTGACCGATTCCGCCCTGATTGGCACCTGCCTTGCAGCGTCAGCTCTGGGGTTGATCGTGCTGACATCTTCGGGCGGTAATGGTACCCCAGCCCCCACAGCACAGACTGCCGAAACCGAAGCCGCGATGGCGCAGGCAGATGCATTGTCACAGCTTGGTGCCACACCCGTGAATGGCGATACTACGGTTGACGCCGAATTTGGCGCGCAGGTCCGCAACTATTTGCTGCAAAACCCCGAAGTGATCTTCGAAGCGGTGGCCGTATTCGAGCAGCGCAATGCAAGCGCGCAGGCCGACATGGATGCAGCCCTGCTGCAGGCGAATGCCGAAGCGCTGTTCAATGACGGCCATTCCTGGGTCGGTGGCAATCCCGATGGCGATGTAACGCTGGTGGAGTTTCTCGATTACCGTTGCGGTTTTTGCAAGCGTGCCCATGACGAAGTCGCCACTTTGCTGGAAACCGATGGCAATATTCGTCTGGTCGTAAAGGAATTCCCGATCCTTGGCCCGGATTCCGAGCTGGCCTCTCGCTTTGCAGTGTCCGTGTTGCGGCTGGCCGGGGATGACGCTTACGAGACCGTGCATGACACGTTGATGCAGTATGAGGGTGCTTTCACGCCTGAATATCTGGATGATCTGGCGACATCGCTTGATCTGGACTTCACCGCGATCGTGGCTGAGATGGAAAGCGAGGATGTAACCAATATTCTCGCTGAAAACCGGGCGCTTGCGCAACGTATGCAAATCAGCGGCACCCCGACCTTCGTGATGGAAACCGAGATGATCCGCGGATTTGTGACGGCTGATGTGCTGATAGAGACTGCAGCCGCATTGCGCGACTGACGCTTGGCAATGGCCAGCAGCCATCTGGCAAGATTGTAGGGTGTGTGCTTTGCACGCACCCTTTTTCTTTGACATAGGGCGCGTGCAAAGCACAGAGCCTACCCTCGCATACACAAACTGGCGGGCTCAGCCGCGCAGGTCAGGGGGTGTTGCCTCAACTTTCAACGTGCTGATCAAGGCCTCAAGCGGTTGTGTCTCGGTTCTTTGTTCGCCCAGACGCCGCACTGAGACCGTGCCCTCTTCTACTTCGCGCGCGCCAATGGCCAGGATCACCGGCACCTTGCCAAGAGAATGTTCGCGCACCTTGTAGTTGATTTTCTCATTGCGCAGATCAAGCTCTGCCCGGATGCCTGCACTTTGCAGCGCTGCAAGCACATCGCGGCAATACTCATCCGCATCCGACACGATCGACGCCACAACCACCTGACGCGGGGCGAGCCAGAACGGCAATTTGCCCGCATGTTCTTCGATCAGGATACCGATGAAACGCTCGAAACTCCCCAAAACCGCGCGATGCAGCATGACGGGGCGGTGTTTTGCGCCGTCCTGCCCGATATAGGTGGCGTCCAGCCGTTCTGGCAGGTTGGGGTCCACCTGCAACGTGCCGCATTGCCAGTCGCGGCCAATCGCATCGGTCAGCACGAATTCAAGTTTCGGGCCATAGAAAGCGCCTTCGCCGGGAAACAACTCGTAGTCATGCCCCGCAGCCTTGCAGGCATTTCCCAGCGCCGCCTCGACACGGTCCCAGCTTTCATCGCTGCCAATGCGTTTTTCAGGACGCGTTGACAGTTTGATGCGCCAATTGTCGAAACCCAGATCCGCATAAATCCCCGACAGAAAGTCGATGAATTTCTTCGACTCCGCCTCGATCTGATCCTCAGTGCAGAAAATATGCGCGTCATCTTGGGTAAAGCCGCGCACCCGCATGATCCCATGCAGCGCGCCTGACGGCTCATAGCGATTGCACGAACCAAACTCGGCCATACGCAAGGGCAGATCACGATAGGATTTCAGACCATGGTTGAAGACCTGCACATGGCACGGGCAGTTCATCGGTTTCAGCGCATTGATCGACTTGGTCTTGGCATGTTCTTCCTCGACTTCGACGATGAACATGTTTTCCTGATAGTTGTCCCAATGCCCTGACGCTTCCCACAGCTTGCGGCTGACGACCTGCGGGGTGTTCACCTCGACATAGCCATCGGCGCGTTGCTTGCGGCGCATGTAATCCTGCAAGGTCGTGTAGATGTTCCAGCCATTCGGATGCCAGAAAATCTGGCCCGGCGCTTCTTCCTGCATGTGGAACAGGTCCATCTCGCGGCCCAGCTTGCGGTGGTCGCGTTTCGCCGCTTCCTCCAGCATGGTCAGATGCGCTTTCAGATCGTTGCGGTTCTTGAAGGCCACGCCGTAAATACGCTGCAACTGCGGCCGCGTGCTGTCACCCAACCAATAGGCCCCGGCAATGGACATCAGTTTGAAGGCATCAGCGGGCACCTGCCCTGTATTTTGCAGATGTGGGCCGCGACACAGATCCTGCCAGTCGCCATGCCAGTACATCCGCAAATCCTCACCCTCCGGGATGCGGTCTATCAGTTCGATCTTGAAGGGCTCGTGTGCGTCCTTGTAATGCTGAATGGCGCGGGCGCGGTCCCAGACTTCGGTGCGCACGGGCTCACGCGCATTGATGATCTTGCGCATCCGCTCTTCGATCAGCGCCAGATCTTCGGGCACAAACGGCTCAGCGCGGTCGAAATCATAAAACCACCCCTTGTCGCGCACAGGACCGATGGTGACCTTCACATCTGGCCAGATTTCCTGCACGGCGCGCGCCATGATATGCGCCAGATCGTGGCGGATCAGTTCCAGCGCTGGGACATCATCCTGCATGGTGTTGATTGCAATCGCGGCATCCTGCGTAATTGGCCATTGCAGATCGAAATGTGCCCCGTCCACAGTGGCAGAAATCGCTTTCTTGGCCAGCGAGGGCGCGATACTTTCAGCCACTTGCGCAGCCGTCACGCCCGCTTCATAGCTGCGCGAATTGCCATCGGGAAAAGTCAGGGAAATCTGGGCCATCGGCCTTGCTCCTCGTCGTTCTGGCGCCTACGAAACGCCCGGTTGCGGGTAAATGTCGGTGCTTCGTTTGACCGCGCCGGGAACGAAAGTCAAGTCTGCGTCGTTACGCTATGTCACCCGCAAACACAGGCCGGAGAAATTGATGCCCAAACACCGCACAGCCGTTGTCACCGCTTATGAGGCTCTGAGTGGCGAAGATGACGGGCGTGTCTGCCGTGATATTCCTGACAAGGCTTGCAATGCGCAGCCCCAGAACTTTCTGCGCCACGCCCTGGCGCTGGGGCTAAGCAAATCCGGCGATGGCCTGTCGGACCCGAAGCTGGTGCTGTCTTGGTTGCTGACCCATCTAGGCGCACCCGCTGCAATGGTTGGGTTGCTGGTGCCGATCCGCGAGGCGGGTGCATTGCTGCCACAATTGTTCACAGCAGCGCGCATCCGCGCGATGGCGCAGCGCAAATGGGCCTGGGCCGGGGCCGCCTTCGGGCAAGGTATGGGGGCGGCAATCATCGCGTTTGCAGCGCTCACGCTCGACGGTGCTGCGGCAGGGGCGGTGATCCTTGCGGGGTTGGCACTTCTGGCCGTGTCGCGTTCCGTCGCGTCAGTTGCGTACAAGGACGTGCTGGGCAAAACGATTGACAAGGGCACGCGCGGCACCGTGACCGGTGTTGCCGGCACATGGTCGGCCATGGTGGTGATCATCTTCGCATTGATCCTGATACTGTACTCAGAACATCGCGCCGTGATCGTGATAGCAGCCCTTGTCACCGCCGCGAGTGCCTGGACCTTGGCCGGGGCGCTGTTCACTGGATTGCAAGAAAACAAGGGCGCAACGGAAGGAGGGGCTAATGGATTCAGCGCCGCGCTGAACAATCTGCGCTATCTGCACGAGGATCGGCAGCTTGCACGTTTCATCATCGCACGCGGGCTTCTGACATCAACGGCGCTGGCCCCGCCCTATCTGGTGGTTCTTGCCTCTGGTGACGGGGGCGCAGCACTTGAAGGGCTTGGGGCATTGGTGCTCGCCTCGGCCCTGGCGGCGCTCATGTCGAGCTATGTCTGGGGGCGGCTGGCAGATCAGTCATCGCGAAAGGTACTGATCATGACAGGGCTTTGCGGGGCTGCGGCGATGGTGGCCACATTGACTTTCGCCGCAATGGGTCTGGCTGCAACGCTCTGGGCGATGCCACTGGCATTGTTCATGCTCATGATCGCGCATCAGGGGGTTCGGCTTGGCCGTTCGACCTATCTGGTGGACATGGTGGGCCAAGACCTGCGCGCAATCTATACTGCGATTGCAAATACCGCGATCGGCGTGATCCTGCTGGCAAGTGGCGTCTTTGGTGCGATTGCAGCCCTTGCAGGCGCAGGCGCAACGATGGCACTGTTTGCGCTGATGGCAGCAGGCGGCGCCTATACCGCTTATGGATTGAAGGAATTGGGCGATGGCACAAAATCTTGATACCGCCACCGGGCGCAGATTGGCTTACCACAAGTCCGAGGGCCAAGAACCCGGTATCGTGTTTCTTGGGGGATTCATGTCGGATATGAGCGGCACCAAAGCCGTCTGGCTGGAAAACTGGGCCCGCGCGCAGGGACGCGCCTTCTTGCGGTTCGACTATTCCGGGCATGGCGAAAGCTCTGGTGCCTTCGCAGATGGCTGCATCGGCGACTGGGCCGAGGATGCTTTCGCAGCGATCAGCAAGCTGACGCACGGGCCGCAGATTCTGGTCGGCTCATCAATGGGGGGCTGGATCGCACTATTGATGGCACGACGCATGCCCGCGCGCGTGGCCGGGCTGGTGGGAATCGCGGCCGCGCCGGATTTCACCGAAGACAGCATGTGGCCTGGCCTGAGCGATGATCAGCGTCGCGAGATCATGGAAACAGGCCAGACGCTTCTGGCCAATGACTATGATGATACGCCCTACACGCTGACCCGTCGCCTGTTCGAGGACGGGCGCGATCAACTGGTATTGCGCGCGCCCTTGTCATTGCCCTTTCCCGTGCGCCTGTTGCAAGGCACGCGCGATGAGGCGGTTGCGACATCTGTGCCCCTGCGCCTGATGGACCACGCACATTGCCCTGATCTGCGCCTGACGCTGGTGAAAGGGGCGGATCATCGGTTCTCGACACCGGAATGTCTGGAGCTGATCGGACAAGCTATTGCCGAAGTCACCCCACGCGGCACTGAAGCGGAGCGGTTGGCGTAGGGTGCGTGCCGAGCATGCACCCTACATCCGCATCTGATGCCTGTCTTCCTTGTCTAGCCGTTGAGAACCGCCATCGCGCTTGCATGCAGTGCCGGGTTCGCTGCCGCGAGAATCTGTCCCGACGCTCCCGGTCGGCCGCCTTGCCAGTCCGTCACGACCCCGCCTGCGGCTTCGATCACCGCGATAGGTGCCGCGATGTCATAGGCGTTCAACCCTGCCTCGATGACAAGATCAATATGACCAGCGGCCAATAAAGCATAGGCATAGCAATCCATGCCGTAGCGTGTCAGTTTCGCTTGCGCGGCAACACGCTCAAAGGCCGTGCGTTCTGAAGGAGTTCCTATTTCGGGAAATGTGGTGAACAGAAGCGCCTCAGCGAGATCGGTCGTATCACGAGTGCCAAGTGTTTGCGTTCCCTGCGGTCCGGTGGCATAGGCAGCGCCCAGCCCACCCAGAAAACGCTCACCGATATATGGCTGGTCAATGACCCCCAGAAATGGACCTTCCGCGTCAGCCAGAGCGATCAGAACACCCCAGCAGGGTGTTCCCGACATGAACCCCCGCGTGCCATCGATCGGATCGATGATCCAGGTCAGCCCCGTCTTACTGTCACGCGATCCGAATTCTTCACCCAGGATACCGTCTTCATGTCGTACATGCGCCAGATGATCCCGCAGCGCAGTTTCCGCCGCGCGATCTGCCTGAGTGACCGGATCAAAGCCTTTCGCAAGCTTGTTATCCGCCGCGAGGTTCGGGTTCCGAAACCACGTTAGCGTTTGCTTTCGGGCGATATCTGCAAGGTCATTTGCGACCTGCAAAAGCGCAGTGCGCGTTTGCGTGTCCAGCGTTTCACGATTCATCGCATGCACCACATCAGGACCATTTTTCTGTGGCTGCGATGTCACATCCTGCGGGTCGCATCAAGCGACGCCGCAGAAAAATTGCAAGGTGGATCAGACCGTCTGCCCAAGTGCGCGGGCAAGATCAAACAGGCGTTTGCGCTGGCTTTCAGGGATCATGTAATATGTCCGCAGCAATTCCAGCGTTTCTTTCTTGTTCATAATGTCGTCTTGTTCGGCAGGTGCATCAGCATCATCCTGCAAGCCTTCGAAAAAGAAACTTGGCGGAACATCAAGGGCACGTGAAATATCCCAAAGCCGCGATGCAGAGACACGGTTCATCCCGGTCTCATATTTCTGAATCTGCTGGAACTTGATCCCCACAAGGTCAGCCAATTGCTGCTGTGTCATCCCAACCAACCACCTGCGATGCCGAATTTTCTGACCAACATGTACATCAACTACGTGACTCACTACTTTTCTCCCACATTATGAAGACGCGCCA
The DNA here is from genome assembly GCA_007117255.1 of Natronohydrobacter sp. GTDB lineage: Bacteria > Pseudomonadota > Alphaproteobacteria > Rhodobacterales > Rhodobacteraceae > Roseinatronobacter. The sequence goes on from SKGU01000219.1 coordinate 10,615, forward strand.
GAACGCGTCAGTATCCTGAAAACACCAACACAGCTCACCCGCTCGTCCGACAGCGCCTGCAATGATCGACGCTGATTTACGCCGACCGGCAGGCACGCCCGAAGAACGAGAGAACGCATAACATTTCCTCCCAAAGTTGCACGGAAAATTCGCTTCAAATCCGGAAAACCGCTTCTGGTTGTATTTTGCAACGCAAAATGGGAACATCTTTAAGCTGAGTTTTGCAACATGCAATCGCCCGGCTTGTGGCAAGACTTGCACTTCCTCTTTCATCGCGGCACGGTTGGTATGATCGCACAAGGAGAGCCCATGCGTGCCCTGATACTCGACAAGGTTGATTCCCCGCCTGAACTGAAAGACATTGATCCCCCTGCGCCCGGACCAGACGAAGTGCTTGTTGATGTTGCGGCTTGCGGGCTGAACTTTGCAGACCTGCTGATGGTGCGCGGTCAGTATCAGGAACGTCCGCCCCTGCCCTTCACTATGGGAATGGAACTCGCGGGCACGATCCGCTCGGTGGGTAAAGATGTCACACATCTGCGTGCCGGCATGCGCGTTGCCGCCTTCACAGGTCAGGGTGGGCTGGCCGAGCAAGCGGTCTGTCCGGCGGCGCGCTGTGTTCAAATACCCGATACCATGCCGTTCACTCAGGCTGCGGGCTTTCTTGTAGCATATGGCACGTCACATCTGGCACTGGCGCACCGGGCAGCGCTCCAGCCCGACGAAACGCTGTTGGTGCTTGGGGCTGCCGGGGGGGTTGGACTTACCGCGGTTGAAATCGGCGCGGCAATGGGCGCACGGGTGATCGCAGTTGCGCGCGGTGCCGAGAAACTGGACATCGCGCGCAGCAAGGGCGCGACCATTTGCCTTGACAGCGATGGGTTGGACCTGCGGGCCGAAATGAAAGCCCTTGGCGGAATCGATGTGGTCTATGATGCCATTGGCGAGCCGCTGGCCACCCCTGCGTTACGCGCGCTGCGACCGGAAGGACGCTTTCTCGCCATCGGCTTCGCAGGCGGCACGGTGCCACAATTTCCGGCCAATATTCTGCTGGTCAAGAACATCACAGTGATCGGTCTTTATTGGGGCGGATATCTGAAGTTTGCACCCGACGCCCTGACCGGATCACTGAACACGTTGATGGAGTGGTTTGACGCTGGCAAGATCGCGCCCCATGTCAGTCACATGGTGCCGCTCGATCAGGTTCATGACGGGTTAGAGTTATTGCGCAGCCGAAAATCGACAGGAAAAGTGGTTATCACAGTGACACAATGACGCAGACTTCGGCGCAACGGACAAAAACCGATCAAATCCTGTCTATTTGACTCCGGAAATGCTTGAAACCTGCCGCAAGCCTGACAATATTAGGCCCAAGCTGCTACAAGCACTCAAGATACAACTTTTCGGAGGTATAAATGGCACAATTCGACACGATGCGCGGGCGGACGGTCAGCGGCGCACGCGCCGCAGAGATCGACGTGGGCCTTCGCGCCCACATGAACAAAGTCTATGGCACGATGTCTGTCGGCATGCTGATCACAGCCGCTGCGGCGTGGGCGATCTCTGGCCTGACCACTACGACTGATCCCAGCGCAGCCGTTGCACAGCTTGGCAATGGCACAATGCTTAACCAGTTTGGTGCAACCATCTATCTGTCGCCATTGCGCTGGGTAATCATGTTTGCGCCGCTGGCCTTTATCCTGTTCGGCTGGGGCGCGCTGATGCGCCGTGCATCCGCCGCAGGTGTCCAGCTTGGCTTTTTCGTGTTCGCAACCGCGATTGGCCTGTCGCTCAGCTCGATCTTCCTGGTCTTCACCAGCTTCTCGATCGTGCAGACCTTCTTTGTGACCGCGATCGCCTTTGCGGGCCTCAGCCTCTATGGCTACACGACCAAGAAAGACCTGTCCGGCATGGGCACGTTCCTGATCATGGGCGTGATCGGTCTGATCGTGGCGATGGTCATCAACATCTTCCTGCAGTCGCCAGCGATGATGTTCGCGATTTCAGCCATCGGTATTCTGATCTTTGCGGGCCTGACGGCATTCTATACACAGTCGATCAAGTCGGAATATGTGGCGCATGCTGCTGCAGGCGATCAGGACTATCTGGACAAAGCTGCGATCGACGGGGCGCTGTCGCTCTACATCAGCTTCCTGAACATGTTCCAGTTCTTGCTGATGTTCATGGGCCAGCAGGAATAATCCTTAACTCATGCAAACCCGATTGAGGGCGCACCACAGGTGCGCCCTTTTTCATGGGCGGGTCTTGTGTCGTAGGGCGCGTGGTTTCCACGCACCACCCGCGTGACCTTGCCCCTGCGCGCAACCTCGCCTAAACCCGTGCACAACTGTTCCTTCATGCAAAGGCAAGCCCATGCGCCTGACCCGCTACTTCCTGCCCGTCCTGAAAGAAACCCCGTCCGAAGCGCAGATCGCCAGCCACCGTCTGATGCTGCGCGCAGGCATGATCAAGCAGGCCTCTGCAGGCATCTATTCCTGGCTTCCGCTGGGCTACAAGGTGCTCAGACGCATCGAACAGATCGTGCATGAAGAACAGATCCGCGCAGGCCATATTCCGATGCTCATGCCGACGCTGCAATCGGCAGATCTGTGGCGCGAGTCGGGGCGATATGATGATTACGGACAGGAAATGCTGCGCATCAAGGATCGGCATGACCGCGATATGCTTTACGGGCCGACCAATGAAGAGCTGATCACCGACATCTTCCGCAGCCACGTCAACAGCTACAAGGATCTCCCCCTCACGCTTTATCATATCCAGTGGAAATTCCGCGACGAGGTCCGCCCCCGTTTCGGCGTCATGCGCGGGCGCGAGTTCCTGATGAAGGACGGCTATAACTTCGACATCGACAAGGATGCGGCATTGCATG
>SKGU01000231.1 GCA_007117255.1 Natronohydrobacter sp.
CATCAGGACATGCCCGAAAGCCTGGCCTATGAAATCACCAAGCTCGTGATGGAAAACAACGACCGCATGCTGCAGATTCATGCGGCCGCTGCGGCAACTCTGCCGGAAAACGTGGGCAACAACTCGTTCCTGCCGTTCCACCCCGGCGCAGTGCGCTATTTCGACGAGATCGGCATCGAGATCCCCGAAGAGCTGCGGGGCTGATCTGGCGATCCGCTGGAATGATATGGGTCAGAGCGCGGATGCGCTCTGACCTTTTTTGAAACTGTTTCAGGCGTTGCTGCACATTTTGCCTCACTGCATCGCAACGCAACGCATGACCGGAAAAGCATGACCGGATCGGGGGAGCCATGTCACAATCATCTGCGCAACCAGAACCTGCTGAAACTGACAATATCGCCGAAGGCGTCGACAATGAAATTGTCACCAGTAACCAGCGGGTTTTCGCGGGTGTGGTCGGCCTGGTCGTGACAACGCTATGTATCGTCTACACGATTTTCCATGTGGGCGCGATGAACGGCCTGCATGACCGTCTGACCGACTTTCTGGGCCTTCCTTCTATCGATCTGACCGAGCCATGGCGCTACCGCCTTGTGCATGTGGCGGGCGGTCTGGCGCTCGGTTTCATCCTGTTTTCTGCCCGCGCACTCCATGATGACAGTGCCGATGCACCTTATTCAGTGCTGGAAAAAGTTTTGTTGGCGATCAGTGGCGCATTGATCCTGCTGGCGTTCGGACAGGTCGTTGTGATGCTTGCAACGGGCGACCGGATCGTGACCGGTGCGCCAGCCGACAAACACCTGATGACATTTGGCTATCCGTTGATCGGCGGCACAGTGCTCGCGCTTGCGGCAAGTTGGGTTCAGCCTGTGCGCAATCGAACGCGTTTGTCCTGGGCCGATACATTGCTGGCAGTGGCAGCGATTGTGGTGGGCATCTATATCATTGGCCATGCCGATTTTCTGCGCACACGCGCACAGGTGTTCCCACATCCCAATGACATGTGGGCATCGATTGCCGGGATCATCCTGATTCTGGAACTGACGCGCCGCCTTGCGGGGCTGGCGCTGGTCATTATCGTGGCGGTGTTTCTGGCTTACGGCTTCATTGGCCCTTACCTGCCGGGCATCCTGAATCATCGCGGCTATGCGCCCGCGCGTTTCTTCGGGTTCATTTATACCGATAACGGCATTCTGGGGCCGACGACGGCAATTTCCTCGACCTATATCATCCTGTTCATCACCTTCGCGGCTTTCCTTCAGGCCAGCCGTGTGGGCGAATATTTCGTGAATTTCGCCTTCGCGGCAGCCGGGGGTACACGGGGCGGGCCTGCCAAGGTGGCCGTGTTTGCATCGGGGTTGATGGGGATGATCAATGGCACCTCGGCAGGCAACGTGGTGTCAACCGGGTCACTGACAATCCCGCTGATGAAGAAAGTCGGCTACCGCCCGCAAACTGCGGCCTCGGTCGAGGCGGCGGCTAGCTCCGGCGGGCAGATACTGCCCCCCATCATGGGCGCAGGGGCCTTCATCATGGCCGAAATAACTGGCATCGCTTACCGCGATATCGTCATCGCGGCGATCATCCCGGCGATCCTGTATTTTACTTCGGTCTATTTCATGGTGGACAAGGAAGCGCTGAAAAAAGGCATGAAGGGCCTGCCGCGCGATCAGTTGCCGCGCTTTGACGTATTGGTGCGGCGCGTGTTCCTGTTCATCCCCATCATCATCCTGATCGGCGCGCTGTTCATGGGCTATTCGGTGATCCGCGCAGGTACGCTGGCTATGGCCTCGGCCGCGGTGGTCAGCTGGTTCACACCACACAGGATGCTGGTGCGCGAAATCCTCTACGCGTTTGAAATTGCCGCGCGTATGTCATTGCAACTGGTCGCCGTCTGTGCGGCGGCTGGTGTGATCGTGGGCGTGATTGCACTGACCGGGATCGGCACGCGGTTTTCCTCGCTCCTGCTGGGCTTTGCCGGGCAAAGCCAGTTGCTGGCGCTGGTATTCGCGATGCTGGTGGCGATCATCCTTGGCATGGGGATGCCAACGACGGCGGCCTATGCTGTGGCGGCGGCGGTGATTGCGCCGGGGCTGATCCGCATGGGAATCGAACCGCTGACGGCACATTTCTTCATCTTCTACTATGCGGTCATGTCGGCCATCACGCCCCCTGTGGCGCTGGCGGCTTATGCAGGGGCGGCGATTGCGCAGTCAGACCCGATGCGCACCTCGGTCGAGAGCTTCAAGATCGGGCTTGCAGCCTTCATCGTGCCCTTCATCTTTTTCTTCAATGACGGGCTGCTGATGCAGGGCGACTGGGGCAACATCATCCATGTGTTCTTCACCGCACTTCTGGGCATCTACCTGCTGGCATCAAGCGTTCAGGGGTGGCTGTTTGGTGTGATCAACTGGCCATTGCGCGTACTGGTGGGTGCAGCCGCTATCGGGATGATTTCCGGTGGCTGGATTTCGGATCTGCTGGGTCTGAGCGTCGCGGCGCTGGTGTTCTTCATCCAGCGCGGGACGCTTTCACCCAAGAACCTGGCGCGCGGCGCAGATTGAGTGCAACAGTCGCCGTAGGGTGCGTGCTGAGCACGCACCCTACATAAAATCAACCGAAAGCGTCTGGCTCTGACGCCTTGCGTTTGTCGATATAGGCTTGAATTGCTTCGGAAACCGCCGGGTCTAACTGCGGTTGTTGGTAATCACCCAACATCTTGGCAACCCGCGCAGTCGCCAATGCCTGCGTGTCGCGCGCGCCGTCGTCTTCCCAAGTCTCGAAAGGTTTGTAATCCAGCAGATCCGTGCGCCAGAAGGCATCCTTGAAATTGGCCTGCGTATGCGCGCAGCCCAGATAGTGGCCGCCCGGTCCAACTTCGCGAATCGCATCCATCGCTTGACCGTTTTCAGACATGTCCACCCCGCGTGCCAGATGGTGCAATGCGCCAAGCTGGTCAGCGTCCATGACGAATTTCTCATAGGATGACACCAGCCCACCTTCGAGCCAGCCACATGCATGCAGCATGAAGTTCACACCTGCCAGCAGCGCCATGTTCAGACTGTTTGCCGTTTCATAGGCGGCCTGCGCATCTGGCAGCTTCGAGCCGCAGAACGACCCGCCTGACCTGTAGGGCAGTCCCAGACGGCGTGCCAATTGACCCGCGCCATAGGTAATCAGCGCCGCTTCAGGTGTGCCGAAAGTGGGTGCGCCGGAATTCATATCGATCGAGGTGACAAACGCCCCCATGATCACCGGCGCACCGGGCCGCACAAGCTGGGAATAGGCCACACCGGCCAACACTTCGGCCAGAACCTGCGTCAACGTGCCCGCAACAGTCGTGGGCGCCATCGCGCCCCCAACAATAAAGGGCGATATGATGCAGGCCTGATTGGCTTGCGCGTAGACTTCCAACGCACCCATCATCACCGAGTCAAAGGTGAGCGGCGAGTTGATATTGATCAGCGATGTCATGACCGTGTTCTGATCAACGAAGTCATCCCCGAAGAGAAGTTTCGCCATCGCCACAGAATCGCTAGCGCGCACAGGTTCTGTCACCGACCCCATGAAAGGCTTGTCGGAATAAAGCATATGCGCCTGCAACATATCCAGATGGCGCTTGTTCACGGCTACATCGGTCGGCTCGCATACTGTTCCGCCGGAATGATGCAGCCATTTCGACATATAGCCCAGCTTCACGAAATTGCGGAAATCCTCCATCGTCGCATAACGCCGCCCGCCCGACGCCGAGC